>NZ_JBWQXA010000020.1:0-15941 GCF_056746695.1 Caldimonas hydrothermalis
CAGAAACTCGCGCTTGCGCGTCCTCTTGGTCTTGCGCTCGAATCCGCTCTCGCCCAGGCTCATTTGCTTCATGCCGTCAATGTCTCACATCGGAGCAGAGGTGCCGAGGTTTTGCAGACCTTCCCTAACGCTCCGGTTCAGCGGCCTGCGTAGGCGAGCGAAGCTCGCCGGAGCAGGTCCGCTGCATGCGGGGGTTAGGCTTTCGGTGCACTGGGATGCACTTGCGCCTTCAGTATGCTCGCGAGTTCCTGTAGCGACATCGGCCTGAAACCAAGGTTCTTTCGGATCGGTTCAAACACCGCCAACATCCGCTGGTGCATCTCGATAGACGGATGATGGCAGTTAAAGTCACGTCCTTTGAACTCCTCGAACCGCTCCAGCTCGTTGACCAAGAAGAGAGCGGTTCCCATGTACTCGCTCTCATTGTTGCCATCGAATCCACCAAATCTCGGGTCTTCGCCGAAGTGTGGAACAAGGTTTGCAAGTTCCGCCTTTTGATCGGCGTCTAGATGAGCGTATGCGCGCTCGACGAAGCTCCACATGTCAAGGATGTCTACCACCTCCTTGACGACGGCGGGATCTTCAGCTTCAGAGAAGGGAATGCCTGGGTACTTCCATCTGATACCCCAGAGCTTGTCATTGAAGATGGCTGACCGGAGAAAGTCCGGGTCCATCTCGCCATGGATGCCAAGTTTTTCGTAAAGCTCAGTCAACATCAATATGACGATCTTCTCGCCGTCGGACATCTTCATTTCGTTCCTCTCACATTCCTTTAGGTGCCTGTTCCCGACGATCGTCGGCATGCTGCTTAGCGATCGAGAGGAAGGCTTCAATCTTGTAGTAAGCGCTCTTGCCGTGTTCCTTCTTGCTTTCTGGGGTGACAGCGTCCGCTAGGGCTTCGATATCCGACCGAAGATTCTCGCAAAGCGACCGTGCGGCATTGCCGAAGAAGTCAGAGAAGTGACCGCTCTGTTCCTGCAATGAGCGCGCGTACTCTTCAATCTCCTTGGCAATCCTTGCGCTATTGACACCTCGTAATCGCTTAGGGTCGGATGAAGGGCCAACGTCGGAGACGACGGTAAGAACGCGCTTGGTGTCCGCATAGACCTGAGACACCTCGAGCAGCTTTCTCCGGTGGACGATCTCATCTCGAAGCAACTCTGCCTTCGTTGCCGCGTTCGTGCTCATTCGTGCTTCGCGAAATGCCCAAAGGGCTCCAGCGATAGAGGCTATCGAGCCGATTATCGAAAGTGTGCTGTCCATGCGAGCGCGAAAGTGAAAGCGTGAGGAAGCCTAACGTGTTTTAGCCGCTGTGACCATGCCTAGAAAACCGTTTTCCAGAGAGCTTCCTGAAGTTGTGTTACCAACCCATCGGAATACGCATAGGGCATCGCCTGAATCGATACAACCCTCCAAAAATCGTCACCCACCTGAACAACCTCAACATGCAGGCGGTTGCCACCGGCGTCTACCATTTCGCCCGATCCTTGCCACGCTTGCTTTCCGGATTTCACAAAATAGAGGCCACCATCTGAAAAGCGCATATTTGCCGCTGTGCCTCTTCGGAATGCTTGGACGTAATCATTTAATGTGAGAGCAGGAGCATGTTCAACCCCAAGAATCACAACAGCACGGTCAGCCCGCTCCGTAAACATGTATATCTGCTGACCATCGGCGTTTGGCTGCGCGGAATTCTTCCACCTCGAATCAATCTTTGCGCTAAGACTGGTAACTGGATTTACCCAAGAGTAGTTGTCTGATGTGCTGCTCAGTATTGCTTCGCGCTGTGCGGCTTGTTCCATGCTATTTAACACCGCCATAACCACGAACAAACCTAAAAACGCCACTCCAAAGCCAGACTTTCGCACCCACCCGATCGGTTGGGCGCGTACTCGATAGCCCGTAGATTCGTCGTAACTCGCTTGCTGTCCCTTGCCAAGCCTTCCCGACTGGTGGGCCATGGCGAAAAGATTTATAAATGGAAACCCAAAAGCAAAGCCTTTCACCCAAATAGCCATGTTTCGGCTTAAATACTGACCAAAACTCAAAGGTGAAGCATCAAGCAACCCCACCTTTAGCCCAAGAAGAGCTTTACCCGGGGTGTTTCCAATGAGTCGATATATGACCGCATCTAGAACAAGTGCGAATGGGAGGCACAGTATCCCGAATAATTGACCTGCCCCGGGACCATTTATCCATTCGACAAAACCTGCGGAATAGCGGCCCAATACTGCACCAAGGACAGAGGCTACAAGCAAGGTTTCCCACCACATGTCGAATATGCGAGCGAAAAACCGCGGCCACCTCGTAGCCATCGGAAAAGTTAAGGGGTCGGTACTTGCTTTTGGTGGTAGCGGCGGCGGAATCGCTGCCTTTAGCGACTGTAATTCTTCTATCTCATTGAGAGGAAGCCATGACTCCATGCCTTCCTTCCAGAGCATCGTTCTTGGACCAATCTTCCCTCTCTGAATGAGCGACACCAGTTCTTCTAGCTCAAGAGGGCCGGTTTTCTTTTCCTTTTCTGCATACCACCAAGCGGTCATGTGATCTCCCTCTCGCGGCTAACGTAGAGCTAACCGGCGCTGCGCGGCTTTGTCGCGCAGCGTCCAGCGACCGAAGGAAGCGAGGTTGAGCGCCATGTTAGACCTTGGGTTTGAACCTGGCGGTAATGACATTTGCTGCGACACTCGCCCCAAGGGCTGCAAACCCAAATGCAACGATGTTTTTCGTGTAGCTAATGAATTGAGGAAGAAGAACGAACAAGGTGGGATAGTTAGTCCGCATTAATGGCTCCCATTTCGCTGTGTTGGCAGCAATCTGTTCAAAGCCTGTGTACATCAGAGAGGCGGACAGAATTAGCAACAGCGCGAAGAAGAAATGCGTTCCCTGCGAGGAGCCACCACGAATATATAGATACCCAACCAACAAACCGGAATTCGCGAGCATTAGCAGTGAGGACCAGAACACGCTATTAAACACAAGCGAAAGCTCCGGGGGCCAAAAGTATGGGATGGCAATACCGGCAACAACAATCAGGCAACTAAGAAAGCCGAGGGCAAAGTTTTTCATTGGGTAAAGGTCTAACGTTCAAGCTAAGCTGCCCGCGGAGGCAGGTGTTGTAAGCCCGGTTCGAGAAAATGTACAGGGTACCTCGGACCGGGCTTACAACGCCTGCCGTAGCGGGTCAGCTTGAGCGAGGGGTTAGGCGTCACCGCGTGGTGTCGAGTTGGATGGTCACGCCCGACAGCACTTTTCCCCGCCAGTTTCTGCGCCAATCATCCGTTCTGGTTAACTTCAGCGGAGACGCTTGAAGCGAATGCGGTCCGGTTGCTCCACGACGATTTCGATTTCACCAGCATCACGCAGTGAATGTGCCTCAGCGATAACAGTCTTGAAGATCTCAAGTTCGCTGGGTGATGTGCCGGCAGGGACGATCCCATTCTCTTGTCCGATCGGGGTCTTCTTGACGAGTTCAGCAACGATTGGCATGGGTTCATCCTCTCTGGTTTGACGGGTTCGATTGTGCAAACGAAGGCGCTGTTGGGAGAAGTGGTGGAATGTGACGCCTAACGTGTTATAGGGAGCAAAACCGCTGCATAACACCGTCGGCTGTCTCCCTAACACCGACGGCCCCATCGGGCCGCAAGGCTCGCCCAGCCTGTGTTTCCAGGCATTGACTGGATGTTTGTACAGTACTAAATTTCATGCAAATCGGCGCAACGTTCGTACCACGCACTTTGCCTGCGCGCGCGGGCGGGGGCAATCCCCCCCGAAAGGGGGCCCCAAGGGAGAGAACAAGATGCATGTACCCCATCCGGCGGCGGGCAGGCCGCCAAGGCACGGAGAGGCACTGCCGCCTTTGAAATCGACCCGGCTGCTCGATCAACTGCGGGAGCGGATCCGCACCCTGCACTACAGCCTGCGCACCGAAGAGGCCTACGTGTACTGGTGCCGCGCCTTCATCCGGTTTCACCGGCTGCGCCACCCAGCCGAGATGGGGGGGCGGAGGTTGAGGCCTTTCTCACCTGGCTGGCGAGCGAGCGGGGGGTGTCGGTCAGCACCCACCGACAGGCGCTGTCGGCGCTGCTGTTCCTGTACGGGAAGGTGCTGGGGGTGCAACTGCCCTGGATGGACACCATCGCCCGACCGCAGCCGCGGCGGCGGCTGCCGGTGGTGTTGTCGGCGCAGGAAGTCGCCGCCGTGCTGGGGTTGATGGAGGGCGAGCACCGTCTGCTGGCCCAGGTGCTCTATGGCACCGGCATGCGGTTGACCGAGGGCTTGCGCCTGCGGGTGAAGGACCTCGACTTTGCCCACCGGGCCATCGTGGTGCGCAACGGCAAGGGCGGCAAGGACCGCGTGCTGATGCTGCCGCGCACCCTGGAGCAACCGTTGCGCGAGCAATTGGCCCGGGCCCATGCTTTATGGGTGGCCGATGTGAGTACCACCATGATCTACACCCATGTGCTGAGGGTGGGCGGGGGCGGTGTGCAAAGCCCCCTCGACCGCCTGGACACCCTGCTGACACACTGAGCCGTCCGCCTGGGCGACACTGTCCCGGCTGCTGCTCCCGCCCCATTCCCATGCCCCGCTACATCGCACACCTCGACATGGACGCTTTTTATGCGTCGGTGGAGCTGTTGCGCTATCCCGAGCTGCGCGGGCGGCCGGTGGTGATCGGCGGGGGGCGGCGGCACCAGCCGCAGGTGCTGGCCGATGGCACGCGGCGGTTTGCGGTGTTGCGCGACTATACCGGGCGCGGGGTGGTCACCACGGCCACCTACGAGGCGCGGGCGCTGGGGGTGCATTCGGGCATGGGGCTGATGAAGGCAGCGGCGCTGGCGCCGGATGCGGTGCTGCTGCCGACGGACTTCGAGGCCTACCGCCATCACTCGCGCTTGTTCAAGGCCGCGGTGGCCGAGGTGGCGCCAGTGATCGAGGACCGGGGCATCGACGAGATCTACATCGACCTCACCGACGTGGCCGGCGCGCAGGAGGCCGTGGGCCATGACCCGATGGGCGGCGTGCGGGCGGTGGCGCTGGCGATCAAGAACAACGTGAAGCGGGCCACGGGCTTGAGCTGCTCGATCGGCATCACGCCGAACAAGCTGTTGTCGAAGTTGTGCTCCGATCTGGACAAGCCCGATGGGCTGACGCTGCTGCGGCCCGGGGAGTTGGCCACACGTATCTGGCCGCTGCCGGCCAGGCGCATCAATGGCATCGGGCCGAAGGCGAACGAGAAGTTGCTCGCTTTGGGCATCCGCACCATCGGCGAGCTGGCCGCAGCCGACCCGGCCTGGCTGGTGCAGCACTTCGGGCCGCGCTACGGCGCCTGGCTGCACGAGGCCGCACACGGGCGCGACGAGCGGCCGGTGGTGACGCACAGCGAGCCGGTGAGCATGAGCCGCGAGACCACCTTCGAGCGCGACCTGCATGCGCGGCACGACCGCGAGTTGCTGGGCGGCATCTTCACGCGGCTGTGCGAGCAGGTGGCGGCCGACCTGGCCCGCAAAGGGTATGTGGGCCGCACGATCGGCATCAAGCTGCGCTTCGACGATTTCAAGACCGTGACGCGCGATCTCACCTTGGACCACCCCACCGCCGACGCCCAGGCCATCCGCCACGCGGCCGGGCTGTGCCTGAAGCGGGTGGATTTGAAGCGCCGCCTGCGGCTGCTGGGGGTGCGGGTGGGCTCGCTGTGCAAGGCGGGCGAGCTGCCGCCGAAGGCCCCAGCCAGGGGCCCCCGCCCCTCGGCCCTGCGGGTGCAGGAGCCTGCGCCGGCCTACACGCTGCCGCTGTTCGACGACCCGGGCAGGGGCTGACCGGTCGGGCCCGCGGGATGGGGTGCATCCAACCGCGGGCCGAGTGCGTATCAAGCCGGGCACAAGCGCCGCATGGGTGCGGCGCGACGACCTGGAGACCTGCATGATCCGACTTTCCCATCCTCTGGCCGCAGCCGCGCTGCTGGCGCCGGCCCTGGCCCTCGCCCAAGCCCCGATGGAGCCCCCGCCCGGCCCCGGCCGACAGGGCAAGTTGCTGCTGACCGGCGGGGTGAGCAGCATTGACGGCGCCGCCGGCGGCGGCCTCACCCCCTGGGCCGTGATCGGCGGGCCCGGAACGCTCGGCCAATGGGGGGCCACGGCCCATGTGTCGCGTCTGAAGACACAGAAGTACGGACTCACCACCTACGGCGCGGCCCTGGGCTGGGACGACCGGCTGGAACTGTCGCTGGCCCGTCAGAACTTCGATGCCGGCGTGGTGGTGCCGGGCACGACGCTCAAGCTCGACATTGCCGGCGTGAAGCTGCGCGTGGCGGGCGAGGCGATCCTGGACGCCGACACCTGGAAGCCGCAGGTGGCCGTGGGCCTGGAATACAAACACCTGGAGCCCGGCACCGCGGTGGGTGGGGTGCTCGACTCGGTGGGCGCCAAGCGCCACGGGGTGGATGCCTATGTGAGCGCCACCAAGCTCTTCCTGGCGCAGGGGGTGCTCGTCAACGGCACGCTGCGCGCCACGCGGGCCAACCAGAACGGTCTGCTGGGCTTTGGCAGCGCCGAGCATCCCAACTACAAGTTCCGCCCGGAGGTGTCGGTGGCCTGGCTGCTGCGCCGCGACCTGGCCGTGGGCGCCGAGTACCGCGCCAAGCCGGACAACCTGGCCTTTGCCGGGGCGGCCTTCCGGGAGGACGCCTGGCGCGACGTGTTCGTGGTCTGGGCGCCCAGCAAGCAGGCCTCGCTCACCCTGGCCTATGTGGAACTGGGCAACGTGGTGGGCCACAAGAACCAGCGCGGGGCGTACGCCTCGCTGCAACTGGCCTACTGATGCACAGCCTGTACTTCAAAGGACATCTCATGAAACTCCTGCTCTCGTGCGCGGCCGCCGTGGCCGCCCTGACCCTCACGCCCCCGGTTCTGGCCCAGGCTGCGAGCGCAGCCGCCGCATCGGCCGATGCCAGTCTGTACCACGACCTGGGTGGTCAGGCCGGCCTCGCGCGGCTGGTGGACCGCTTCTGGGACGACCTGAAGGCCGACGCCCGCATGGCGCCCTTCTTCGTGGATGTGAACCCCGCACCGTTCAAGCAGCGCCTGGCCGAACAGTTCTGCGAGGTCTCGGGCGGGCCCTGCACCTACGGCGGCGCCGACATGAAGACGGCCCACAGCGGCATCGACGTGACGCGCGCCGACTTCAATGCGCTGGTGGAAGTGCTGCAGCGCTCGATGGACGCCCAGGGCATCGCCTTTCGGGTGCAGAACCGGCTGCTGGCCCGCCTGGCGCCGATGCATCGTGATGTGGTGAACGTGCGATGAGACGATCCGCCCTGCTCCCTTTGCGCGCCGCGCTGGCACTGGCCCTGGGCCTGGGCGGTGTGGCTTGCGCCGCCACGCTGCGCGTGACGGTGACCGACCGCCAGGGCGAGCCCGCGGCGAACGTGGCGGTGGTGGTGTTGCCCGAGCGCCCCGGCCCGGTGAACCCGCCCGCGGCCGCCGCGACGGTGGTGACGCAAGAACGGATGCAGTTCGTGCCGATGGTCACCATGGTGCATCCGGGCACCACGGTGCGCTTCAGCAACCGCGACAGCTTCGACCACCACGTGCGCGGGCTGGGCCCGGCCCACAGCTTTGAGCTGCGGACCAACGCGCGTCCCGCACCTGGCGAGCCGGTGCCCGAGGTCACGCTCACCCGGCCCGGGCCGGTGCGCCTGTCGTGCCACCTGCACTCGACGATGCGCGGCGGTCTGTATGTGAGCGAATCGCCCTGGTTCGGCGTGACCGACGACAGCGGCCTGGCCGTGATCGCCGCGCTGCCGCCGGGGCCGTACCGGGTGAAGCTGTGGCACCCGGAGCAGTTCCTCGACCAGGCCGAGGTGGCGGGCGAACTGCCGTCCGACGCCACCGCCCACGCGCAGGCCGCCCAGCTCAACTTCGTTCCGCGCAAACGCCGCGCGCGTTAGCAGCGGGTGCGGCGCGGTAGCATGCGGGCCATGCCCGCGCCGATGCCCCTGCGCTTTCCGTCGATCGAAGGCTTGCGCGCCTTCGAGGCGGCGGCACGCCTGGGCACCTTCGAGCGCGCCGGCGAGGAGCTGCACATCACCGCCAGCGCGGTGAGCAAGCGCGTGGCCACGCTGGAAGAGCATCTGGACACGACCCTGCTGGTGCGCACCGGCAAGAGCCTGGCGTTGACGACGGCCGGCAAGGAATACCTGGAGCAGGTGCGTGCGGCGCTGGATCTGTTGGCCGCGATGCCGCTGCACCGGCGCACGGGGCGGGCGCAGGCGCGGCTGCGGGTGTGTGCGCCGCCCACGTTTGCGCGGCAGATCCTCGTGCCGCATTTGCAGGACTACACCGTGGCCCACCCCGAGGTGGAGCTGGAGGTGGTGCTGTCCATTCCTTACCTCGACACCGGCACGATGGAGGCCGATGTGCAGGTGCGCCATGGCGACGCGGCCGCCGCCGGCGGCACCGTGTTGATGGACGATGTGGTCACGCCGATGGCCGCCCCGGCGCTGCTGCAACGTCTGCCGCCGCTGCGCACGCCGGCCGACCTGCTGGGCGCGCCGCTGCTGCGCACGCCGCTGGAGCCTTGGGCGCCGTGGTTTGCCGCGGCCGCTGTGGCAGCGCCCGAGCCGGCGCAGGGCCCCAAGCTCGTGGACTTGGGCCTGCTGCTGGAGGCGGCCGTGAGCGGCCAAGGCATCGCCCTGGGCCGGCCGAGCCTGGCGCGCCACTGGCTGGCCTCGGGGGCGCTGGTGCCGCTGCTCCCGCTCACGGCGCGGCCGGCCCACCATTACTACCTGATGCCGCACGCCCGCAGCGGGGCCCCCGCCGAGTTTGCGCAGTGGCTGCGCTCGGTGTGCGCGCAGGTCGCGCAGGAGGCGGCGGCGCTGCTGGCGCTGGCCGAACATCCTTCGGGCAAGCCCTGAAGGAATTTCCGCGACAGGAACGGCCGGCGGGCCTTAGCATCGGTCGCCCGGAAGAAGGAGACCGCATGCCCACCATCACCCACATCGAAGACCTGCGCGTGCTGGCCGAAAAGCGCGTGCCGCGCATGTTCTACGACTACGCCGATTCCGGCTCGTGGACGGAAAGTACCTACCGCGCCAACGAGACCGACTTTCAGCGCATCAAGCTGCGCCAGCGCGTGGCGGTGAACATGGAAGGCCGCAGCATCCGCACACAGATGATCGGCCAGGACGTGGCGATGCCGGTGGCCCTGGCGCCCACGGGGCTGACCGGCATGCAGCACGCCGACGGCGAGATCCTGGCCGCGCGTGCGGCCAAGGCCTTTGGCGTGCCGTTCACGCTGTCCACCATGAGCATCTGCTCGATCGAGGACGTGGCGCAGGCCACCGGGCACCACCCGTTTTGGTTCCAGCTCTACGTGATGCGCGACCGCGACTTCATCGAGCGGCTGATCGACCGCGCCAAGGCCGCGAACTGCTCGGCCCTGATGCTCACGCTCGATCTGCAGATCCTGGGCCAGCGCCACAAGGACATCAAGAACGGTCTGTCGGCCCCACCCAAGCCCACGCTGCGCAATCTCCTGAATCTGGCCACCAAGCCGCGCTGGTGCTTGGGGATGCTGGGCACCAAGCGCCGCACCTTCGGCAACATCGTGGGCCATGCCAAGGGGGTGGGCGATCTGTCGTCGCTGTCGTCATGGACGGCCGAGCAGTTCGACCCCAAGCTCAACTGGGGCGACGTGGAGTGGATCAAGAAGCGCTGGGGCGGCAAGCTCATCCTCAAGGGCATCCTCGACGAGGAGGACGCCCGCCTGGCCGCCGACAGTGGGGCCGATGCGCTGATCGTGTCGAACCACGGCGGGCGCCAGCTCGACGGGGCGCCGTCGTCCATCGAGGCGCTGCCGCCGATCGTGCAGGCCGTGGGGGATCGCATCGAGGTGTGGCTCGACGGCGGTATCCGCAGCGGACAGGACGTGCTCAAGGCCATTGCGCTGGGCGCGCGGGGTACGCTGATCGGGCGGGCCTTCCTCTACGGCCTGGGCGCGATGGGTGAGGCCGGGGTCACCCGCTGCTTGGAGATCATCGCAAAGGAGCTGGACCTGACCATGGCGTTTTGCGGACGCACCGACATCCGCACCGTGGACCGCAGCATCCTGTGGCCCGGCACGTATCCCGTCGCACGCTGAGGTGTGGTCGCTCACGCGCCCCGGTCAACCCCTGCATCACGGGTTGAAAGTGCACGAAGGCCGAAGCGCTCAGCGGGTCTCGACGTCGTGCACCGCCGCACGCACGAGCGCGTGCACCAGGGCCGTGTCCACCGGCTGGCGGTGGCGGCACTTCAGATGCCGCAAGCTCTTGCCCGTGCCCTCGAGCTGTGGGAACTGCGCGGCCAGCGCCGCCCCGTTGAAGAACTGGAGGTTGACGTGGCCCTTGTGCGCCACGATGGCCAGCAGGTTGTGCCGCTCAGCCATGAAGACCAGATTGCCCCACTTCACCGATTGGGACAGCTCGGGAGCGGCCTCGAGCACGGCGCGCTGCAAGGCCTGGGCCGTCTCACGCTGCTCGGGGCTGAGGGTGTCGAAATAGACCGCCACGAGGGCGTTGGGGCGTACCGTGCCTCTCATCGCACCGCACCTCGCGCGCTGGGCCTGAGCATCCTGGGTTTCCCTCTGGGCATCGTTCCCCCTGCACGGCTCTTCTTGTGGACCCATGGTAGCGCTGCGCCGGACCAGGCGCCAGGGTGCGCCAGCCCCCTCAGTGCGGGGTGGCGGGAGAATCGAAGGCGTAGCGTGCGAACAAGGCGTCGGCCCGTGCGCGCAGCTCGGGGTGGCCCGAGCGCAGCCCGCGGGCCAGGCACTGCGCGGCATAGCGCCGATCGAAGAGCATGCGCGCGGTCGACACCTCGTGCCCTGCCTCGGCCATCAAGGCCTTGAAGCGGGCCAGGTCCAGCAGATCGTGGGCCGCGACGCCCGCCTGGGCCTGGGGTGTGAGCGGGCGCACAAGGGCCTCGCGCAGCTCGTCGGGCGAGCCTTCGAAGCCCTTGAGCACCTCGAAAGCCGTGGTGCGGAACTCGGTGGGCAGTTCCTCGTAGTGTTCGACGACTTCGGGCAGGGGCAGGTACATGGCATGGTGCTCCCTTAGCCGGCACCCAAGTGCCGATGGATGGGACATGCCCGCACTGTAGGGCCGACCGCACAGACCCAAAGCGCCGAAAAGGCGGCCAAACTCCCCGCTTCACGTCTTGGGCAGCGTCACGCCCGTCTGGCCCTGGTACTTGCCACCGCGGTCCTTGTAGCTGGTCTCGCAGACCTCGTCGCTTTCGAAGAAGAGCACCTGCGCGCAGCCCTCGCCGGCATAGATCTTGGCCGGCAGCGGCGTGGTGTTGCTGAACTCGAGCGTCACATAACCCTCCCACTCGGGCTCGAAGGGCGTGACATTGACGATGATGCCGCAACGCGCATAAGTGCTTTTGCCCAGGCAGATCGTCAGCACGTTGCGCGGGATGCGAAAGTACTCGACGGTGCGCGCCAGCGCAAAGCTGTTGGGCGGGATGATGCACACATCGCCATGGAAGTCGACGAAGCTCTTCTCGTCGAAGTTCTTCGGATCCACCACGGTGCTGTGCACATTGGTGAAGATCTTGAACTCGGGCGCACAGCGGATGTCGTAGCCGTAGCTGCTGGTGCCGTAGCTGACGATGCGCCGCCCGTCGGTGGCCTGGCGCACCTGGGCCGGCTCGAACGGCTCGATCATCCCGTGCTCTTCGGCCATGCGGCGGATCCACTTGTCACTCTTGATGCTCATATCGACTCCCGATGAGGTGCGGGGATTTTAGGGAGGTGGGCTGAGGCGTCTGGGCGCGATGCCATCAGATGCTCATACATGGCCTGCGCCGCCACGGACAGCCCGCGGTCGCGGCGGCGCACGAGGAAGATCTGGCGCTTCAGGCCACGCGCAGGCAAGGGGCGTGTCACGAGTTCAGGGTGTTCGAAGTGGAACAGCGTGAGCGCGGGCACGAGGCTGATGCCGAGGCCCGCGCGCACCATGCCGGCCACGGTGCTGAGCTGGTCGAGCTCCATCACCGTCTGCAACTGCTGCGGGTAGACGGCTGCCTCCACGTACTGGCGCACGCTGCTGTTGCGGGCGAGCTGGATCATGGGGTGGGCGGCCAGGTCGGACAGGCGCAGCGCCGGCTTGGTGGCCAGGGGGTGGTCGCGCCGGCACACCAGATGGAAGCCATCGCTGCAGAAGGGCTCGGTGCGCAGCTCGGGGGTGTCCACGCGGGTGGCCGCCAGCGCAAGATCAGCGCGGCCCACGCGCAAGCGCTCGATGCAGTCCTCCGACAGCACATCGGCCACGTCGAGTTCAATGCCGGGGTAGTCGGCACGAAAGCGTGCCAGCACGCCGGGCAGCCAGCCCGCCGCCAGCGCAGGCAGCACGGCCAGCGACACGCGCCCGCGGCGCCTGGCGGCCAGCTCACGCATGTCGGCCAGGGCCTCCTGGGCCTCGCGCAGCAGCCGCCGCGCCGCGGATTCGAACACCACCCCTTCGGCGGTGAGTTCCACGCTGCGCGTGGTGCGGTCGAACAACCTCGTGCCCACCTCCTCTTCCAGCGAGCGGATCAGCGCACTGAAGGCAGGTTGCGACAGATGCACCTGCGCGGCGGCCCGGGTGAAGCTGCGCTCTTCGGCCAAGGCGACGAAGGCGCGCAGCTGGCGGGTGGACAAATTCATTTGCATAACGTTTTAATCTATCCCAATTTTCGAATTCACAGATCAAAAGCCACGGCCTAGAGTGGGCGCCATGGCTTCCTCTCACCCGCCCCTGCTGCGCGTTGGCTCCGCTGCCGGCTTCTCCGGCGACCGTGTCGATGCCGCCGGCCCGGTCGTGCAGGCCCTGGCGGCCAGCGGTGGCCCGGGCGTGCTGATCTTCGAGACCCTGGCCGAACGCACCCTGGCCCTGGCCCAGCTGGCGCGCCGCCAGGACCCGGACGCCGGCTACGAGCCCCTGCTGGACCTGATGCTGCGCCCGGTGCTCGGCACCTGCCTGGAAGCGGGCATCCGCATCGTGAGCAACTTCGGGGCGGCCCACCCGTTGGGAGCGGCCCGCCGCATCCAGGCCCTGGCACGGACACTGGGGCTGCGCGTACCGCGCATCGCGGTGATCGAAGGCGACGATCTCAGCGACCCCGCCCATCTTCCTTTGCTGATGCGCTCGCTGGGCGAGGCCGCACCACAAGCACCGTTGGTGAGTGCCAATGCCTACCTGGGCGCCGAGACCATCGCCGATGCCCTGCGCGCCGGGGCCGAGATCGTCGTGGCCGGCCGCGTGGCCGACCCCTCCCTCACCGTGGGCCCGGTGCTGGCCCACTATGGTTGGGCCCTGGACGACTGGGACCGCATCGCCCGCGCCACCATGGCCGGCCACCTGCTGGAATGTGGAGCGCAGGTGACCGGCGGCTACTTTGCCGACCCCGGCTACAAGGACGTGCCCGACCTGGCCCAGGTGGGCTACCCCATCGCCGAAATCGACGCCAATGGGGACTGCGTCATCACCAAGCCCGCGGGCACGGGCGGCTGCGTGGACGAACGCACGGTGAAGGAGCAGCTGCTCTACGAGGTGCACGACCCGGCGGCCTATCTCACACCCGACGTGGTGGCCGACCTGACCCATGCGCGTGTGGACAGCCTCGGGCCCGACCGCGTACGGCTCACCGGGGTGCGCGGCCATGCGCGGCCCACACACCTGAAGGTGAACGCATGCTTCGAGAACGGCTGGCTGGCCGAAGGCGAGATCTCGTACGCCGGCCCGCGCGCGGAGGCACGCGCCCGGCTGGCAGCTGACGTGCTGCGCCAGCGCCTGGCCGGCCTGGGCCCGTTGCGTTTCGACCTCATCGGCGTGGCCAGCCTCTTTGCCGACGACGCCGGGCGCTGGCTCGAAGCGCAGCCCCCCGGCGAGGCCCGCGACGTGCGGCTGCGCGTGGCACTCAACCATGCCGACCGCGATGCGGCCGAAGCCCTCACCCGCGAAGTGACGGCGCTGTACACCTGTGGCCCGGCGGGTGGCGGGGGCGTGCGCACCTCGCTGCGCCCGCGCCTGGGCACGGCCTCCTGCCTGGTGCCGCGCGAGGCCGTGCCGGCGCGCTTCGTGATGGTCGATGAAGGAGGTGCCGCATGAAAGACACCGCTCAGGTGCCGCTCTACCGTCTGGCCTACGGCCGCACCGGCGACAAGGGCGACCGCTCCAACATCAGCGTGATCGCGTGGAGTCCCGCACTGTGGCCGGTGCTCGTCGAGCAGCTCACCGAAGCCGCCGTGGCCGAGCGTTTCGCTCACCGCCGCCCCAGCAGCGTGAAACGCTACCTGCTGCCCGAGCTGCAGGCCATGAACTTCGTACTCGACCACGTGCTCGACGGCGGCGTCAACCACGCGCTCAACCTCGACACCCACGGCAAGGCCCTGGCCTTCTGGCTGCTGGACCTGCCGGTGAACGTGCCGGTCGAGTTGCTGCCCCACCTTGCAGGGACCGCCCCCTCGGCGCCCTGATGCTTCACCCCAACCACACAGGAGACAAGACCATGACCCGACTTTCCCGCCGCCGATGCATTGCCACCGCCGCCCTGCTGGCGCTGGGCCTGGCCGGCACCGCCGCGCTGGCCTTCCCGGACCGGCCCGTGACCTTCATCGTGCCCTTCGCCGCCGGCAGCGCCACCGACCAGCTGGCGCGTGCGCTAGGCCAGTCGCTCACGGCCGACACGAAGCAGACCGTGGTGGTCGAAAACCGCGCCGGCGCCAGCGGCATGCTGGCCGCACAGGCCGCCGCGCGCGCGCCGGCCGACGGCTACACCGTGCTCATCACCACCAACACCACGCACGCGGCCAACCAGCACCTCTACAAGAAGCTCAGCTACGACCCGGTGAAGGATTTCGCGCCCGTCACCGCCCTGGGCAAGGGCGGCCAGGTGATGGTGGTCAACCCCTCGTCGCCCTTCAAGACCGTCTCCGACGTGATCGAGCATGCCCGCAAGAACCCCGGCAAGCTCAGCTTCGGCAGCGGCAGCTCGTCCAGCCGCATCGCCGGTGAGCTGTTCCAGCAGATGGCCAAGGTGCAAATCCTGCACGTGCCCTACAAGAGCAACCCCAACGCCATCACCGACCTGCTGGGCGGGCAGATCGACCTGATGTTCGCCGACATGTCCACCGGCATGCCGCAGATCCAGTCCGACAAGCTGCGCGCGCTGGGCGTGACCTCTGCCAAGCGCTCGCCGCTGCTACCCCAGGTGCCCACCATCGCCGAAGCCGGCGTGCCCGGCTATGAAATGGGCTACTGGTTCGCCGCCTACGTGCCGGCCGGCACCCCCGCCCCTGTGATCCAGAAGCTCAACGAGCTGCTCACCCGCGCCACCGCCAGCGCCGGTGCCAAGGCCTTCTTCGAGGCCAGCGGCTCCGAGGCCTTCACCACCACGCCCGATGGCCTGGCCCAGTTCCAGGCCGCCGAGACGCGCAAGTGGGGCCAGATCATCAAGGCCGCCGGGATCGAGCCCGAGTGAGGCCTTGACCGCTTCGGCCCGCAGCGCGGGCTGACTCAACCCTTCATCGGCCCGTACAGAGGCGGAACTTACGAGACAGCTATCGGCGCTTTCTGGCACGCCACCATTGCACTGCCAGAAACGCCGCGCAACCAAGAAGCACAGCCAATGCGATCTTCCCCTGCAAACTGAACTCGGAAGGCAAGGGGGCCTGGCCGGTGGCAACCAAGCATGCATAAAGTGCTGGCATGTTGAGCAGCATCAGCACAACCACCATCACGTAGAACAGGCATGCCGCTTTGACCTGCTCCCCGAGATCCGTACCAGCCGAAGCGAACAAAATCCGCGCAACGCAAAGGAAGCGCGATGCGCAAGAGCAGGTACACGGAAGAGCAGATCATTGGGTTCATCAAGCAGGCTGACGCCGGCGTGAACGTGGCGGACCTGTGCCGCAAGGAA
>NZ_JBWQXA010000021.1:0-10557 GCF_056746695.1 Caldimonas hydrothermalis
ATCGGCTGTATCTTGTTAAAGAACCCACCACACAAACAAAACCATCGCTTCGTTTGCGTCGCTAATCAGTGATCAGCGAAGACCGAGATTATTGCAAGATTTCGATTTCCTTGTCAAGCACTCGGTTATTTCGTCTGCTTCGTCGCATCTGGCGCCGTGCCTGCTTTAGGAAGGCGGGCGGCCTCGGTGCAGCAGCGAAGACCGTGACTGTAGCACGCTTTTGGGTTGCCCCGCCAGGGGCCGCTGACAGGGCGATGCCAGGACGGTCAGTCGCTCAGTGCATGGCCGCGTGATCGCGCGCCGCATCCGATCGCAGCAGCTGCCGACAGGTCTCCTGCGGGTCCTCGCTGGCCAGCACCGAGCCCAGGTGCTGCGCCAGCCGGCGGGTGTCGGCACGAAGGATGCGTTGCTTGATGGTGGCGATCTGCGAGGGATGCATCGAGAAGCTGCGCAACCCCATGGCCAGCAGCAACGCCGTGAAGGCGGGGTCGCCGGCCATCTCGCCACACACGCTCACCCCCTTGCCGGCCGAGCGCGCGCAGGCGATGGTGTCGGCCACCAGGCGCAGCACCGCGGGGTGCCAAGGGTCGTACAGGTGGGCCACGGTCTCGTCGGCACGATCGATGGCCAGCGTGTACTGGATCAGGTCGTTGGTGCCCAGCGAAACGAAGTCGAAATGTCGCACGAAGCTTTGGGCCAGCAAGGCGGCCCCGGGCACTTCGATCATGGCCCCCACCTCGACGTCGGTATACGGCAGCCCCGCATCGGTCAACTGCTGCTTGGCCCGCGCCAGGGCCTCGAAGGTCTGGCGCACTTCGCCCAGGTGGGTGAGCATGGGGATCAGCAGGCGCACTTTGCCGTAGGCGCTGGCGCGCAAGATGGCACGCAACTGCATGCGGAACATGCTGGGCTCGGACAGGCTCCAGCGGATCGCGCGCAGGCCCATCGCGGGATTGAGCGTGTGCTCGTGGCGCAGCTCGTTGTGGGACATGCGCTCCAGGGGCTTGTCGGCACCGATGTCGATGGTGCGGATGGTCACGGGCAGGCCCTGCATGGCCTGCACGGCAGCCCGGTAGGCCTCGAACTGCTCCTCCTCGCCGGGCAGCTCGCCGTTGCGATTCATGAAGAGGAACTCGGTGCGGAACAGGCCCACGCCGACGGCCCCGGCCTGCAAGGCCCCTGGTGCGTCCTGGGGCAGCTCGATGTTGGCCAGCAGTTCGACACGCTCGCCGTCGAGCGTGACGGCCGGCGTGTGGCGCAGCCGGGCCAGGCGCTCGCGCTCGAGTTCGCTTTGGCGCTGGCGGAAACGGTATTCCTCGAGGACGATGGGTGAGGGGTCGACGATGACCACGCCGGCATCGCCGTCGATGATGACCCAGTCGTCCTGGCGGATGAGATGGCTGGCTTCCCGTGCGCCGACCACGGCCGGAATGCCCATGCTGCGCGCGACGATGGCGGTGTGCGAGGTCTTGCCGCCCACATCGGTGACGAAGCCCTGGAAGATGCTGCGCTTGAACTGCAGCATGTCGGCCGGCGCGATGTCGTTGGCGATGAGCACGAGGGGATCCTCCCCGCCCCAGTCGCCTGGGTTGGGCGCGGGGGCGGTCGACAGCACCGAGCCGTTGCGGCCGAGGACCCGCAGCAGCCGCTCGACCACCTGCTCGATGTCGGCCTTGCGTTCACGCAGGTAGTCGTCCTCCATCTCGTCGAACTGGCGTGCCAGGACTTCGAGCTGGGCCGACAAAGCCCATTCGGCGTTGTAGTGACGCTCGATGATCCATTGCTTGGTGGCCCCGGTCAGCGCCTCGTCGTGCAGCAGCATCAGGTGGACGTCGAGCAAGGCCCCAAGCTCGGCAGGGGCGTCGGAGGGCATGTCGCGCTTCAGGCCAGCCAGCTCCTCGGCCACGGCATCGCGCGCCCGGCGCAGCCGATCGATCTCCGCCTCGACGCGGTCGGGGCTGATGAAGTAGTGGGCCACGTCCACACGGCTGGAGGCCACCAGGACAGCCTTGCCGATGGCCACCCCGCGGGCAACGGGCAATCCGAACACTTGGAGGGTCATGCGCGGATGCTAGCAGCGCGCCCCGCACCCAGCCAGACGGGACTCCCGGAGCCGGCGCCTGTCCGCATAGCGCACCGCCAGTCCTTGCCTTGGGCGGCTTCCATCGGTCAGACTCGGGGGGACGCTACGCCGTGCCGGTGGCGTTGCCTGATTTGTGGAGGATGCGCCATGTCAGGGCTCACGGGCCTGATCGAACAGAAGCTGGATGGCCTGCCGCGCAAGGTGGCGCTGGAATGGCCGGGGGGGCATGCAGGCACCCGAGATGCGCAGGTCCGGCTGCGGCTGCACGAACCGCGCTGGCTGGGTGCGCTGGCGCGCGGGCAGATCGGCGCCCTGGCCGATGCCTATGTGATGGGCCAGCTCGACATCGACGGGAACATGCGCGACCTGATGGCCGTGGCCGCCCGTCTGGTGGGCGATCCGGTCGCGCAGGGACGTCCCACCTGGTGGCAGCGCTGGTGGCGCTCGGTGCAGTCCCGCCGGCGCCATCGCAAGGAACGCGATGCGCGGCAGATTGAGTTCCACTACGACGTCTCGGACGACTTCTATGCGCTGTGGCTGGACCCGCGGCGGGTGTATTCGTGCGCCTATTTCCGCGAGGCGGACATGACGCTGGCCCAGGCCCAGGAAGCCAAGCTCGATCACATCTGCCGCAAGCTGCAGCTCGGGCCGGGGCAGCGCTTTCTGGACATCGGCGCCGGCTGGGGAGGGCTGCTGCTGTGGGCCGCGCAGCACTACGGCGTGCAGGCCGAGGGCATCACGCTGTCGCGCAACCAGCATGCCCACGTGAACCGGCTCATCGACGAGCTCGGCCTGCGTGGCAGGGTGCAGATGCATTTGCGGGACTACCGCGACATGCCCGAGGACCGCCCTTATGACCGCATCGCCTCGGTGGGGATGTTCGAGCACGTCGGACGCGCCAACCTGGTGGGCTACTTCGACAAGATCCGCCGCCTGCTGGTGCCTGGCGGCCTGGTGATGAACCATGGCATCACGGCCGGGGGAGTGCACAACGCCCAGCTCGGGGCAGGCATGGGGGATTTCATCGAGAAGTACATCTTCCCTGGCGGGGAGCTGGAGCACGTGTCGGAGGTGGCGCAGGCCCTGACCGAGGGCGGCCTGGAACTGCTCGACGCCGAGAACCTGCGCCCCCACTATGCGCGCACGCTGTGGGCCTGGTCCGACGCTCTGGAGGCCCGGCTGGACGAGGCGCGCGCGGTCACGAACGAGAAGACGGTGCGGGCCTACCGGCTGTACCTGGCCGGCTGCGCGATGAGCTTCGAGCGGGGCTGGATTTCGCTGTTCCAGTTGCTGGCCTCGCGGCCGAGCGGGGACCCGGTGCCAGGGCCGATGCGCGGCGCACAATCGGTCTATCCTTTCAACCGCAGCTACATGTACCGGTGAGGCCGGGGAGATGCTCTACAAGTTCAGGTCCAAGGCGGCTGGCGATGTGATCATGACGGGGGTCCACGGCGATCACGTGATGCGTCTGCTCGGCAAGACGCCGGGCGGCAAGGGCATCCTCGTGCCCGCGGAGATGCCGGCGGCGATCGCCGCCCTGGAACGTGCCATCGCCGAGGAAGAAGCCGAACGCCGGCGCGCCGAGGAGGAGGCCCAAGCCGAGGGCCGCAGCCTGCCACCGCAGGACGGCGTGACACTGCGGCAGCGGCTGTGGCCGCTGATCGAGATGATCCGGCGCTGCCATGAGGCCGGCAAGGACATCGTCTGGGGCGTCTGATGCCCCACCCCAAGCACAAGCACAGGAGACCGCGATGAAACTGTGGAGCCAGAGTTGGAACGACGGACAGGCCATCCCCGAGCGCTACGCGGCCGGGCGCCCCGATCCGCAAGGCGGTGTGACCTTCTCGGACAACCTGAACCCCCACTTGGCCTGGAGCGGGCTGCCGTCGGGCACGCAGTCGCTGGCGCTGATCTGTCACGATCCGGACGTGCCCAGCCGAGGTGACGACGTCAACAAGCCCGACCGGGAGGTGCCGGCCGATCTGCCGCGGGTGGACTTCTTCCATTGGGTGATGGTCGATTTGCCGCCCACGGTGAGCGAGATCGCCGAGGGCGAGTTCTCCAAGGGCTTCACGCCGCGGGGCAAGCCCGGACCGGCCACCTTGCATGGGGCGCGGCACGGACTGAACGACTACACGGGCTGGTTTGCCGGCAACCCCGACATGGCGGGGTCGTATTTCGGTTATGACGGCCCCTTCCCCCCCTTCAACGATGCCCTGGTGCACCACTACGTGTTCACGCTCTTCGCGTTGGATCTGGCGCGCTGTCCGGTCGAGGGGGCGTTCACCGGCGCCCAGGTGCGCCAGGCGATCGCCGGTCACGTGCTGGGCTCGGCCTCTTTCGTGGGCACCTACACCCTGAATCGGCGCCTGCGCGCAGGCTGAACGACCATCGGGACGGCCGGATGCGCCGGCCCCCGCCGCCGCACTGCCCCCTCCACCCTGTCCTGCATGTCCCATCCCCAGCCCACCCGCATCCTGGCCATCCGTCACGGCGAGACCGCCTGGAACGTCGACACCCGCATCCAGGGCCACCTGGACATCCCGCTCAACGACACCGGCCGGCGCCAGGCCCGCCGCCTGGCCCGGGCCCTGGCCGATGAGAACCTGCAGGCCGTCTACAGCAGCGACCTGAGCCGCGCCCGGCAGACCGCGCAGGCGCTGGCCGAGCTCACGGGCTTGCCGGTGCAACCGGTCCCGGGGCTGCGCGAGCGGGCCTTCGGCCGTTTCGAGGGTCGGACCTTCCGCGAGATCGAGGCGCAATGGCCGCAGCAGGCCTTGCGATGGCGGCAGCGCGATCCCGAGTTCTGCCCGGAAGGCGGCGAGAGCCTGAACGTGTTCTACCGGCGAGTGGTCGAGCAGGCCGGGGCTTTGGCCTGCGCCCACCCCGGCCAGACGATCGCCCTGGTCGCCCACGGCGGCGTGTTGGATTGCCTGTATCGCGCCGCCACGCGGATCGACCTGCGCGCACCGCGCACCTGGGAGCTGGCCAACGCCAGCATCAACCGCCTGCTGTACACCCCCGAGGGCTTCACGCTGGTGGGGTGGGCCGACACCCAGCACCTGCAGGACCTGGCGCTCGACGAGATCCTGGAGAGACCGGGGCGCTGAGGGTCTGCCCGAAGTCCACGGCCGCTCCACGCTGCACACAATCGAGGCTTGTCTGGTTCAGGCGCGTCGCATGGAAGGTGCACAGATCATCGTTGTAGCCACCCCGGTCTTCCTGCTGTTGATGGCCGTGGAATACCTCGTGGGGCGCTGGCGCGGGCGCAACACCTACCGGCTCAATGACGCCCTGAGCAGCATCGGCCTGGGCATCATGAGCCAGGTGGTGGGGGTACTGACCAAGGCCCTGACCGTGGGGATCTACACGGTGGCCCACCAGCACCTGGCCTTGTGGGACCTGCCGGCCGATGCCTTGTGGGTCTGGGTGGCGGGGCTGCTGCTGTACGACCTGTGCTACTACTGGCACCACCGGCTGGGGCACGAATGTGCGCTGTTCTGGGCCGCCCACGTGGTGCATCATCAGAGCGAGGACTACAACCTTTCCACCGCGCTGCGCCAGACCAGCTCGGGCTGGATCGGTGGCTGGGTCTTCTACCTGCCGATGGCGGTGCTGGGCTTTCCTCCGCTGGTCTTCGGCGTGGTGGCGCTGATCGACCTGCTCTACCAGTACTGGGTGCACACCCAGCAGATCGGCCGGCTGGGCTGGTTCGACCGGGTGTTCTGCTCACCGAGCAACCACCGTGTGCACCATGCCGTGAACGACAAGTACCTGGACAGGAACTACGGCGGCATCCTGATCCTGTGGGACCGGCTGTTCGGCACCTTCCAGGAGGAGGACGACCGCGAGCCCTGCGTCTACGGCACGCGCAGCCCGCTGCGCAGCTGGAACCCGGTGTGGGCGAACCTGCAGGTCTATCGCGACCTGGTGCTCGACAGCTGGCGCGCGCGGCGCTGGAGCGACAAGCTGCGCGTCTGGTTCAAGCCTCCGGGCTGGCGGCCGGCCGACGTGGCCGAGCGCTTCCCCAAGGCGCCCTTCGACCTGTCGCGCCTCGAGCGCTACGACCCGCCGATGCCGACCTGGGCGCAATGGGCCGCCGGCGCCCTGTTCCTGGCTCTGCTGGGGGCCACCGCGGCCTTCCTGTGGCAGGCGCACACGCTGAGCCTGGGGGCACAGGCCGGTGGCGTGGCGCTCATCGTGCTGGGGCTGTGGGGGGTGTCGGTGTTGAGTACGCCCCAGCCACGGCAAGGGCCTGTTCTTCTTCCGACAGTAGGCTCGTCTGACACGCCTTCGAACAGATGATCTGCCAACACCATCATCTCGTGGCGCAACTGCCCTCGCAAAGTGCCGGTGCCGTCTTCTGCGGCTTGCACGACAATTGAGGCTGAAGCGCCCCTGCCGCTCCAACGTGGTCGGCCCTTCTTGGCTCGGCATGAGGAATCCCGCCTCAGCTCAAGCCTTGGCTTGCATAAAAGTGACGAACTTTCCACAGCCCATGCCGACCTTGCCGTTGAGAGCCTGCTACCGACCGGCACCCCCACCCACCGAACACCTGCATTGCCGACATGACAGGCGAGAAGGGCTGTCAAACTCGGCAGCAGCACCAGCCTGACGTCATGCAACTCTTTGTCATCAATTTGCGAGACCATAGTGCGCGATGGCGTGCCACCAGCGCAGCGTTTGCACAAGTCGGCCTTTATGTCGAGCGTTTCGAAGCCGTCAGAGGAACGGCCCTATCCGCCGAGGCTCTGGCAAGTTATTACAGTGCCGAAGGCAATCGAAAAGGCTTCTACCGTCCGTTGACGCCGGCCGAGATCGGTTGTTACGCCAGTCACATCAGTCTGTGGAAACACATGGTCCACCACAACTGGCCGTTTATAGCTGTATTCGAGGACGACGTAGTACCAGATGCCAGCCTACCCGAGGTGTTAGATAAACTAGAACGGGGACCGCTCGATTGGGACATGGTAAAGCTGATTGGACGGGGACTTGAATCCCCATCCCGCCGCGTAGCGTTGACCAAGGGCCATGATCTGGTCCACTACAGGCGGGTGCCAAGCCTGACTGGCGGCTATGTCTTATCTCTTAGTGGTGCAAACAAATTGTTGGATACCCGGCCCCCTTTCGGCCGGCCTATCGATGTTGATCTGCGGCATTGGTGGGAATGCAGCTTGCGCGTGCGTGGCGTATTACCCTACCCTTTACGGTCATCGGATGACAGTGTGATGTCTACCATCGGCTCACGGAAAATGCCTGGCGACATCGCGACACGTTGGCGCAAGCTCAAATATCAAGGGTTGTACACATGGTACAACTGGCGCTATCGCTCTTGAGGTAGCTGCCAGGGCTGAACAGAACCCTGTCTGCTTCAGGAGTGAACCCAGGTCCATGCAGGGGGCGGTTTCAAACCCGAAGTGCAACCACGAACCAGCCCTACGAATTTCTGGTGTACTGTTTAGAACGCTCCTTACCCTGATATCGCATGATCCCAAAAATCATTCATTATTGCTGGTACGGACACCAGCCCATGCCCGAGCAGCACCAAAGATGCATCGAAAGCTGGAACATGCATCTATCAGATTACAGAATTGTGCGCTGGGACGAAAAAAATACTCCGATTGATACCCCCTTCCTGCGCCACTGCCACAGAAACAAGCAGTGGGCTTTCATGTCTGACTATGTTAGAATGAGAGTCATTCATGAGTACGGGGGCATATATCTCGACACTGATGTCGAAGTGATCAAGTGTTTTGACCCTCTTCTATCCAACACATGCTTTATGGGTTATGAGTCGAAAGATCGAGTGAATACCGCCATCCTGGGAGCGGCAGCAGGGCACGAGTTCATGAGAAAATGCATGAAAATCATTGATGAACGACACGAGAAGAATTTGCCATACCTTATTGCGCCGCGCGTAGCGAAGATGGCCCTTGAATCCATGGAAAACAAGGATCTTGAAATCTATCCCGAGATATTTTTCTACCCCTATAACCCTTATGATCCCCAGAGACGCTCTACGGGCCTCATGTTCAGCGACATCAAACCAGAGACCTTTGCGATCCACCACTGGGGCAAGAGTTGGAAGAATCCAGATGGCAGTACAACAAGAAAGTTGATCCGGAAAATCAACGCGCTCTTAGAAGAATTTCGGCGCAAGGGGCCAACGTTACTATGAGAACCCACGCTCCATGAAATCACACTCTGAAATCAAAGCATCCCCAAGAAAACTGCACATCAGATTCTTTTTGCATCATGCGGCGCCGAGCCATTTGTTGATTCAAGGGGGGGCTCGAACCACATCATGGATCGCCCAAAGTTAAGTCTCTTGGTACCAGTTTACAACGCCGAATGCTATCTTGCTGACTGCCTTCACTCCATCTCGTCTCAACTCGACGAAAGATCGGAGCTCGTTGTTTATGATGATGCATCTTTTGACGGCAGTCTGAATATTCTTCATCACCACTCATTGGTCAAACCCTTGAGAATCATAAAGGGGACTCGTAACCAAGGCGTTGCGATCGCGAGAAACCAGCTACTCCAGCATGCTCGCGGAGAATATGTATGGTTTATTGATGCCGATGATCTGATGAACGAGGGGGCTTACAACAAAATCCTAGATGTACTTTGCAAGAGCACTGCCGATATTGATCTTGTCCAGACTGGCTACAACATAATCCAACAAGGCGGCCACAAGCTTAAACACAGAGAGGGTCTGATCGGAAAGAAAAGGGAGCCGCGGCTCAATAGAGCCCCCGAATGGGATCTACTGTACGGCATATCGAGGACAAACAACAATTACCTTTGGAACAAGATTTTCAAGAGACGCCTTGCTGAAGGGCTTTCATTCCAGCAAAGAGTAAACTTTGAAGATATAAGGTTTTTGACAGATCTCTTGTTACGATGCGAGGTTTACTATTGGCTGCCGGATGCGCTAGTCAGTTACAGGGTTCATCGAGGATCCACAACCCATCGCGCTGCAGATACAAAGTATATCGACGACTATATGAGTGCCTGCATAGACCGTGTGGAGAGTTGGCAACAGGTGGCAAGCGGCAGCACTAACCAACGACTCACTCTCGATCTACAGAAGATGGCAGCTCAAGCCTACTACAGAACAGCAAGAGAACTGATGCGTGCTGACAAGCCGAATCTGACAGTCCTGCACCACTTGTACTCTAAATATTTCGATACTTTCAACCTTTATGCTGAAAACAGCAAGCACATCGCTGGCGTCTGGCGAGAACCCAAGCTGTTCATCCAGTGGCGCAAGGTTGTTCTGTGGCAGCGGCGATTGGCCACTAACAAAATCTAATCAGAGATAGCAAACTCAATAATCACAGCGTGAAACATGAGGCCCGTCGCAGTGTTCAATGCGTTCCGCGAGCTTGGCGGATCCGAATGGGAAGCCTACGAGCTGTCGAGCAATTTGGGCAAGATCACCCCAACGTCTTGCTGGAGTGTGTCAAGCCGGCCGCACGCGCAATGGCGCAGGCGCGGCATCCGCATGCTTGGTCCACTTGATGCGTTGCAGATGAAGGACGTCAATGCTGTGCACGTGGGCACTTACTGGACGCCTAAGCCCTGGGCTCGATGGATGAAGCTCCACAGACGTATCGTGCTTGTCAATACGTTCGACTTCAAGGCGACGGAGGAATCCCTTCGACTCCTGGCTTCGATTGGCCCGTGCCCTGAGTTGGTGTATATCAGCGACTTCCAGCGTCGCATATTTGGCAGGCCTGGCGAGGTCCACCCCTCCCCGGTCGATCTTGAACGATTCCGTCCTAGAGAGCGAGACTATGAGAATCGCTTCATCGTCGGTCGGCTGAGTCGAGATGAATTCAACAAGCACCATTTGGTCGAAGACCCTCGTCTGTACCGCGCCCTGAACGACAAAGGCATTCCAGTGCGTCTGATGGGTGCAACGTGCATGCGACCTCTTCTGGCTGACTTGCCGAACACAAGCATCCTCCCTTCCGGAAGCATGCATGCCGAAGACTTCTTGCAGTCGATCGACTGCTTCTACTATTGGCCAGGTACTTTTCTTGAAAGTTTTGGGCGTGTGATCCTGGAAGCGATGGCCTGTGGCTTGCCCGTGGTTGCCAACAGGTATGGCGGCTACGCAGAGTACATCGACGACGGTCAGGACGGCTTCCTTTTCGATCGCCCAGATGAAGCCCTGGAAATGATCGCTCGGTTGCACCAAGAGCCGGACCTCCGCCGTCGTGTCGGGGAAGCCGCCGTTGCCAAAGCGCGCGCCATCTACGCGCCACAGGCTTTGGCCGAACGCAACCGCTTCTACTGCAGGGATTGAAACCACCCAGGCAGGCAGCGACACACACTGTCACAGGGCACTTCTCGAAACCTCCCTCCCCCTTGCAGCCCATGAGCCGGCATGATGGCGCCCATGATCACCCCGCGCATCAAGCCCTCGTCCTTCTGGCGCTCTCAGCCCGGCGCAGACCTGTTCGTGC
>NZ_JBWQXA010000022.1:0-9856 GCF_056746695.1 Caldimonas hydrothermalis
CCCGGCTTTTTTTTGGCCGGATCAGGCGACCGAGAAGAGGATGGCGCTCAATCCCACCACCGTCAGGCTTTGCCAGTCGCGCAAGGCAAAGACCAGGGGATCGTCGTCGACTTCGCCTCGATGCGTTTTCATCCACAGCCGACTGACCCAATAGAGCAGCAACGGGGGCACCAGCCACAACCACAGAGGGTTGTCGTAAATAGCAGGGATGTTCGGGTTGTTGATGTACAGCGCGAACACCAGCACGGCCACCATGCCGGCGCTGGTTCCCACCGACATCAATACGGGCAGGTCGGTGACGGTGTAGCCGCGACCGGGGAGACGGTCACGGTCTTGTTGCAGCGTCACCAGCAGCTCCGAGTAGCGCTTGACCAGAGCCAGGCTCAGAAAAATGAACATCGAGAACGCGAGCAGCCAGAAGGACGGGACGATGTCGGTGGCCGCCCCGCCAGCCACGACGCGCAACGTGTACAGACCTGCCAGCATCAGCACGTCGACCACCACCTGGCGCTTGAGAGCAAGCGAATACGCCAGTGTGCACAGGAAATAGCCGGCAAGCACCACAACGAACTCGATTGGCAGCCACCATGCCGTGGCAAACGAAGCGCCGAGCAGGGCCGGAATCAGGAACGCGCCATGCCAGACGGGAATGAGGCCGCTGGCGAACGGGCGATGGCGCTTGCGCACATGCCGTCGATCGGCCTCAAGGTCGACCAGGTCGTTGAGGACATAGACCGCCGAGGCGCACAGGCCAAAGGACAGGAATCCGAGCAACGCCGGCACCCACCCGTCCAAGGAGGTGAGCCGGTGCGCCGCCACCAGGGGCACGAACACCAGCACGTTCTTGAGCCATTGGTGCAACCGCAAGGCCTTGAGGTAGGCGCTTAGGCCCGGGCTGCGCGAAGGAATCACGCGACTGACCTGGGTGGTGGACCTTGCCGCCTTGATCAAACGGTCATCGGACGAAACCACCACGGCCTGCCGGGCAGCCGACCACACCGGGAGATCCTTGCGGTCGTTGCCGACGTAATCGAAGCCCTTGAGCCCGAAACGTTCGCTCAACTGATCGCTCTTGCGCGATCCGCTGAGGTTGGTCGGCCCGTCCGTGGCGAGGACATCATCGAACAGACCCAGGTGCCGCGCCAGGGGTTCTGCCAGCAGACGGTGTGCCGCCGTCGCGAGCACGACCGGGCGGCCCGCTTCGCGGGCTTGGCGAGCCAGCGCCACCACCTCCTCGTTGAGGGGCAGGGTCGACCAATCGAACCGGACCGCCTGCGCCAGCCGCTCCTTCAGGAAGGCCTTGCCGCGCAGCAGCCACCAAGGCAGCAGCAGCAGCTTCCACGGAGCATGTTTGAGCAAGAGGAATACGGACTCGTGCAGCAGATCGGTGCGGATCAGCGTGCCGTCACAATCGACGCACAGCGGGACGGTCGCAGTGGTGGAGTTCATGGGATCGACAGGATCATCCGCCCGATCAACTGCGGGCAAGCAGGACGACACCTCCGACGATCAGGAGTGTGCCTCCCACCCGGGCCAGATTGAGCGTGTCGCCATGGACCCACCAGCCCAGAAGCATGGTGACCACAAAGCCGAGACCGACGAACGGATAGGCCAGGCTCACTTCGACTCGGGCCAGCACCAGCAGCCATACCAAGGCGCTGCTGAAGTAAATTGCCAAGCCGCTCAGTACCCAGGGATTTGTGGCGATGCCCAAAGCCGACGACCACCCGCCCTGGGCCAAGCTTTCGGCCACGCGAGGGTGACTCATTCCGGCCTTCAGGACAATCTGCGCCAGCGAGGACAACAGGACGCTCGAAACGATCAGGGCGAGAACATTCTTGTTCATGGCGTTGGCCTCGATGAGGCAGACGTCACGGCGTATCGGTCCTTCAGCCACACCACAGCCCAGGACGCGAAGATTGCGAGGATTCCGTTGAGGGGAACGTGATAGCGGTCCTGGCCGACGGTGAGCACCGGCACGGCGACGAACAGGGCACCGACGAGCACGAGCGGATGCAGCACGCCGATGCGCCCACGGGCCAGGGCCAGGCCCAAGCCCAGCAAAGCCAGCGTGAAAAGGCCTGCCCAGTACAGGCTGGAGAGGAGCTTGAGCGGCATGATGGCGCCGCCCCCCCACGAGCGCCGCAATGCAGGCTCGTTCCAGGTGACGCCGATCGACTCCCGGCCAAACGTGGCCACGAGCCGCTTCAGCGACAGCGCCAGATAGCGCTGCGGGTTGTCGAGGATGAACTCGACGGCCGCGCGCTTGAGATGGCGGTCGCGTTCGACTTCGTGGCTCGGCGCGTCGCTGGGCAGGTCCATGTAAACCCCCGTGGAGTCCGGGTTGTTGCCCATCCACAGGTTCGGACCGAAGTTGGTCGAGACCAGCACCGGGGTGCCGAACAAGGCCTGGTTGCGCAAGGCCCAGGGGGCGAGCATCGCCGCGGCCACGATGGCAGCCACCACGGCCGACATCGACGCATCGCGCCAGGCCCGTTCCTGCCAGGCCTGGGCCAGGGGCAGGATGAAGAACAATGGCAACGCCGTCGGACGCACGTAGACCGCGGCGCAAAGAAACCCTCCCCACAGGACCGCCCGGGGCAACGGGGCGATAGCACGATGCCCCCAGGCGTAGAGCGTGGCCATCAGCAGCACGAGGAACAGCAGTTCACTGGCCAGGATGGTGGTGAACTGGATCATCAGCGGCCAACAGGCGACGAACCAGGCTGCCACGGCAGCGGTTCGCGCATCGAAATAACGTTGAGCCAATGCGTGGGTCAAGGCCACGGCAAGCAGCCCCAACAGGAGGTTGAGCACCACGATCGGGACCGGGCCTGCCCCGAAGACGTGATACAGGGCGCCATACAGGGCCGCCGTTCCGACCGGCCAGTACGCCGTGAGCTGACCATCCGCATAGGCATAGCCCCGACCGGCGGCCAGGCTGCGGGCGAACTCGTCGTAGATGCCGCTGTCGGACACCGGCTCCACCGGCACGCTCCAGGCCCAGAGCAAGCGCAGCACGAGCGCTGCGGTCAGCGGCCACACCAGGCTGAGGGCTGCGGCCGGTATCGGCTCCCGGGTCGCAATGCCCGCAGGGTTGGCCGCAGGAGCTGACGAGGACGGTGTCATGCGGGTCATGAAGGCGATGGCCAGGAACGGGAGCACCGCAGGTCCGGTGCATGAGACTCAGGCCGAGTGGTCTCGTCCGATGGGCGTTGGAACCGGCCACAGTATGAAGGGGAGGTCCGACGACGTCATGCACCCATCCAAGGGGGATCGGTTGATGGTGACTCTCGGGCACCGTGAACGAGGGGCTGTCTCGCGGGCCGGCCCCGGGTATGCTCGTCGCCGAACACTCTTGTTGCCACACCGTGTGCCCTTGCGGATCCCCATGAATGACGCCTTCGGCCGCTATGTGCTGATTTCCCCCTGCCGCAACGAGGCTGCCTACATGCGGCACACGCTGGACAGCGTCATCGCTCAAAGCGTGCGGCCGGCCCTGTGGGTCATCGTCGATGATGGCTCCAGCGACGAGACCCCGTCGATCCTGGCCGACTACGCCGCCCGGCATCCGTGGATCAGGGTGGTCACCCGGCCCGACAGAGGGCATCGGTCCGTCGGCCCCGGCGTCATCGATGCCTTCTATGCCGGCTATGACACCATCGATCCTAGAGACTACGACTACCTGTGCAAGCTGGATCTGGATCTTCATCTCCCGCCACGGTACTTCGAGATCCTGATGCAGCGCATGACGGCAAACCCACGCATCGCAACCTGCAGCGGCAAGGCTTATGTCGAGGACGATGGGGGACTGGTCTGCGAGCGGCACGGCGACGATACCTCGCTGGGCATGACCAAGTTCTACCGGGTCGAAGCCTTCCTGGCCATCGGTGGCTTCGTGCGTGAAGTGATGTGGGATGGCATTGACTGCCATCGCTGTCGCATGCTGGGGTGGGTAGCCTGCAGCTGGGACGAACCCCAGCTGCGTTTCGTGCACCTGCGCCCGATGGGATCGAGCCAGCAGGGCATCTACACCGGGCGCATGCGCCATGGGCAAGGTCAGTACTTCATGGGCACGGGATTCGTGTTCATGCTGGCCAGTGCGATCTTCCGGCTGAACCAAAAGCCCTATGTACTGGGTAGCGCAGCGATGTTGTGGGGATGGCTGCGCAGCGCGCTGGAGCGACGTCCCCGTTACGACGATCCGCAGTTCCGGCGATTCCTGAGGCGCTACCAATGGCGGGCCCTGCTGCTGGGAAAGAAGCGGGCCCTGGCAGCCGTTGAATCCTCGCGGGCCTGATCCCGCCCCCACAACCCATCGGGCACAGCACCATGTGTGGCATTGCAGGCATCGTCGGCCGACTCGACCCGGACGTTCGGGAAGCGCTCAGGCGCATGAACGACGCCCAGTCGCACCGGGGGCCCGATGCACAAGGCACCTGGGAATCGACCGCTGACAGTGAGGGATGGGGGGTGATGTTGGCCCATCGACGCCTGGCGATCCTGGACTTGTCTGCGGCTGGTGCGCAACCCATGGTCGACCCGGTCCATGGGCACGTGGTCGTGCTCAATGGTGAGATCTACAACTACGTGGACCTGCGGCGCGATCTGATGCAACGTGGTGAGACCGTGGCTTCCAGCGGAGACACGGCCGTGATGCTGCGTAGCCTCAGCGTCGATGGTCGCACGGCGCTCGGCCGCCTACGCGGCATGTTCGCACTGGCCTTCTGGAGCACGCACTCGCGCGAACTGACACTGGCACGCGACCCTCTCGGGATCAAGCCGCTGTACATGATGCGCAACCCGGATCCGGGCGGCGCATGGTCCGTGGCTTTTGCCTCCGAGCTGAGGGCCCTGCTGGCCAGCGGTCTTCTGCGCGACGCCAGGCTGGATCCGCAGGCCGTCGCCGGCATGGTGTGGAGCGGATTCACGGTAGGGCCCGGGACCGCGGTTTTGGGGATCGAATCACTCTGGCCAGGCGAGGCCTGTGTTCTGGACGGGCGGGGACGCGAAACCGCCCGCCATCGTTTCTGGCAGGCACCGTCATCGGTCACGCAGGATCCGATCGACGAGGAGGAACTGGGGGCCTGCCTGGAAGAGTGCGTGCGACTGCACCTGGCCAGCGATGTCCCCTTGGGAATCTTTCTGTCCGGTGGGGTCGACTCTTCGGCGGTGGCGAATCTTGCCCAACGCTCCTCGAGCGTGCCCGTCCATACCTTCACTTTGGCTTTCGAGGAACAGGAGCGCAACGAAGGGCCTTTCGCCAGGCGTATCGCCCAGGCCATCGGCACACGACACACCGAGGTCGTTCTCAGCGAGCGTCACTTCATCGATCGCCTGGATGACGCGCTCGACAGCCTCGACCAGCCCAGCTTCGACGGTCTGAACTCGTACTTCATGTCGCATGCCGTACGGGGCGCCGGCTTCAAGGTGGCGTTGGTGGGCAGTGGCGGAGACGAACTGTTCGGAGGCTATACGAGCTTTCGGGACCTCCCCAGGATGTGGCGATGGTCCCGTAGAGTCCGCCCCATTCCGCGCGCATTGCAACGCGGTGTCGCGTCCATGGTGTCGGCAGCCCTGAGCCGCTCGCAGCGGGGTTATCCAGCGCAGACCCGCTGGGCCAAATTGCCCGACATGGTCTCGCACGGGGAAGACCTGCTGGCCTTGTACCAGTTGGCCTATGCGCTGTTCCTGCCCAAGACACAGAAGGAACTATTGCACGAAGGAATTTTCGCGCACCACGGCATCGGCCTGCCCCCTGCGATGATCGATCGCCTGAGGGGCGAGACGTTGGGGTTGCCGCCGATGCAGACAGTGAGCATGCTCGAGCAGCGCCTCTTCCTGGGGGAGCGGTTGCTCAGGGACACCGACGCCACCAGCATGTCAGCCTCGATCGAGATCCGCCTGCCGCTCGTGGACCAGGTCCTCTTCCACCAAGTGGCACGCCTTCCCTCCTCGGTGCGCTATGAACCTGTACGGACCAAGGCCGTGCTGCGGCGCATCGGCCTGCGAGGACTGGATCCCTCGCTTTTCGATCGGCCCAAGAGCGGGTTCGAACTGCCTTTCGATCGTTGGTTGCGACAAGCCCTGGGCGGTCGGATCGACGAAACCTTGCGCAACGCCCGCCAGGTGGAAGCCGTGGGCCTGAATCCACGGGCCGTGGTCAGGCTCTGGGAAGCCTTCCAGGCCGGCTCACCCGGCCTCTATTGGTCGCGCGTGTGGGCCTTGTACGTCCTCATCCGCTGGTCTCATCGTCACCGCGTCCTGCTCTGATTGTGTCCACCTCATCACCATGCGCCTCACGTCTCCTCGCTATCCCGGTCTCGACGGCATCCGGGCCTTGGCCGTCGCAGCCGTGGTATGGGACCACACCCAACCCTATGACGGCATGCCGCCCTTGCTGCGACATGGCTTTCTGGGCGTGGACGTGTTCTTCGTGCTCAGCGGGTTCTTGATCACCGCCTTGCTGCTGCACGAGCGCGCCTCCCGGGGCCGCATCTCGCTGGGCAAATTCTTAATCCGTCGCTCCTTGCGCATCTTTCCGTTGTACTTTGCGGTGATGGGCCTGTTGGCGATCTATTTCGTCTTCATCGCGCCGGCAGCCTCGTCTCAACGAAACGCCTTCCTCACGGAACTGCCCTATCACTTCACGTACACCAGCAACTGGGTGCCGATGGAAACCATGATGGGACTGACCTGGTCCCTGTCCACGGAGGAACAGTTCTACCTGCTGTGGCCTGCGATGCTCGCCTTCCTGGAGTCCTGGGCATGGCTGGTCATGCTGGCCTTTCTGGCCCTCAATCAGGCCATCAACTTCGGATGGATCGACGGATGGTTGCAGTCGGTGGGACTGTCCGCCGGCTCCCTCGAAATCCTGCAGTGCACTTTCACGCCCATCATCCTCGGAGCCATGCTGGCCTTCGTCCTGTCCAACGCACATTGGCGGGATCGGCTGGCCGCCTGGCCCTCGTGGCCGGTGCTGCTCTTTACTGCGGGCGTGCTGCTGGTCAGCGCCAGCTGGCCGGGTGATATTCGGGGATGGCCGCGACTTGGATTCCAAGCTGCCACGGCCCTCCTTCTGGCCTGCATCGTGCTGCACCCGGAGGCCCCCCTGGCACGCATCCTCGAATGGCGACCGCTGGCCTATGTCGGCACCGTCAGCTACGGCATCTACCTGCTTCACATGTTTGTGGTCCATGTGGCACGGCGGGTGCTGGTGGATATCGGGGCTGCGGACAACCTTCTGCTGTTCCTGCTCAGCCTTGCCGGCACGGTGGCCGCAGCCGGCCTGAGCTACCGCTACTTCGAGAGGCCCCTTCTCCAGCTCAAGGATCGCTTCCGGTGAACCACGAACTGCGCCTGTCCAATCGACAGGAAACGCCCACCGGGTCGGACTCTTGCGTCGACCCAGGTGCCACACTCACGATTCGTGCGGACGGGCCGTACAAGGTCGCCTACCTGGTCAATCACTACCCAAAGGTCAGCCACAGCTTCATACGCCGCGAAATCCGGGCCCTGGAGGCACAGGGGATGGCGGTGATGCGTACATCGATCCGCGGTTGGAACGAACCCCTGCCCGATGCACGAGACGAGGAGGAGCGCCAACGCACACGCTATGTGCTCAAGAATGGATGGAGCGGTTTGCTCATCGCCGTGCTCAGGGCCGCACTGTCCCGCCCGGGACGGCTCATCCATGCCTGGTGGCTGGCCACACGACTGGGCTGGCGTTCGGGACGCTCGATCGCCTATCACTGGGCTTACCTGGCCGAAGCCTGTGTCCTGGGCCACTGGATGCATCAGGAAGGGATCGCTCACGTTCATGCCCACTTCGGAACCAACTCGACCGACGTGGCAATGTTCGCCACCGTGCTGGGCATGGCACGGTCCTACAGCTTCACGGCGCACGGCCCCGAAGAATTCGATGGCCCCCGCGCCCTGGCGCTCACGGAGAAGATCGAACGGGCCCAGTTCGTCGTCGCGATCAGCAGCTTCGGTCGCAGTCAGTTGATGCGCTGGATCGGACCAGAACACTGGCATAAGGTGAAGGTGGTGCATTGTGGCCTGGATGACATGTTCCGTCGGACCACTGCGCAGTCGCCCCCTGCGGTCCCCCGCCTCGTATGCGTCGGAAGGCTGTGCGAGCAGAAAGGGCAGCTTCTTCTGATCGATGCCGTGGCACGCCTGGCCCAACGGGGAGTGGACTGCGAACTGGTGTTGGCAGGCGATGGCGAGATGCGCGCTCAGATCGAAGACCGGATCGTGCGGCACAGTCTCCACGGACGCATCCGGATCACCGGATGGATTTCGGGAGACCAGGTTCGCGACGAGCTTCTGGCGGCCCGTGCCCTGGTGCTGCCGAGCTTCGCAGAGGGTCTGCCTGTGGTGCTGATGGAGGCCATGGCCTTGCAACGCCCGGTAGTGTCGACCCTCGTGGCGGGCATTCCCGAGCTGGTCGTTCCCGAGGAATGTGGATGGCTGGTGCCTGCCGGTGATGTGGAGAGCCTCGCCGATGCCATGCAGCAATGTCTCGAGACCCCGGTGGATCGGCTGGCGCAGATGGGCCAGGCCGCTCGACAGCGTGTCCTGCAACGGCACGATGTCGACCAGGAGGCCCGCAAGCTGTACGGCTTGTTGGCTCATGCCACGGATGAGGGTCGGAAGGTGGTGTGATCGTGAACTTCAGCCGCCCCCTGCTCCAATCTCTGCAGCGTCCGTTTCGCGCGGGAGTGCATGAACTGCGACTGCATTGGAAGCGTCGCCTCAGCCCGAGGGTGCGCCCTGTCGTTGTGATCTTTCCTTCCAATCAGCCGTGGGATCCTGCCAGCAACCTGCGGGCCTGGCTGGTCGCTCCCGAGCTGGAGCAATTGGGCTGGCGGGCGATCGTCGCGCCTGAGCCCCTGACGCTGTCTCAGCGCAGAAGGATTCTTCGGCTGGAGCAGCCTGATGTGGTGCTTCTGCAGCAGACGCGCCATCCACTCAACCGTCCGGCCCTGTATCCAGGCTATCCCTGTGTGCTGGATGCCGATGATGCCGACTACCTGGACCCTCGATACCAATCGATGATTGCCCAATGCGCGCGCGATGCAGCCGCCGTGGTGGGTGGAAGCCGGTTCGTTGCGGACTGCCTCGGCCGGCACAATCCAAGGAGCCACGTGATCTGGACCGGCACCCCCTGGCTCGAACAGCCGGCCCGGATGGCGCCGGCCCAGCGTCCCGCGGTGGTCGCCTGGGCGCATTCCTCACCGTTGGACTATCCTGAGGAAGCCGCGCTGGTGCAACGCGTGATGATCGAGGTGGCGCATCGGACGGCCTGCACGTTCTGGTTGTTTGGTACTCACGAGGACCGGGCAGGCGCCTGGTTGGCCCCGCTGCGTGCAGCAGGAGCCCGCTGTGAAGCCATTGCGCCACTGCCGTACGCCGATTATTTGGACAAGGTCGCCCAGGCGGCTGTAGGGCTGCAGCCGGTGTGCACCAGCAATGCGTTCAGCCGAGGTAAGTCCTTCGGCAAACTCCTGGCCTACCTGAACGGGCGGGTGGCGGTTGTGGCATCCGATGCCGTCGACCACGGCTTGTTCTTCCGCCACGGATGCAATGGTTATCTCGTGGGTGATGAGCCTGCCGACTGGGTGGAATCCATCGTCACCCTGCTCCAGGAACCCTCATTGCGCGAACGCGTGGCCAACGCGGGCTACGATGATGCGCGCCGCCGGTTGACGACCAGGCGATTTGCCGAACTGCTTGACCCCGTCTTACGCGAGGCGGCATCGCTGAAGCGAATGGTTCCGACGCTTGTTCCGGGAGATGGAGAGGAACGGCCGGCCCCACGGGGCAGTGCGTGAGGGATGCAGGCGGAACC
>NZ_JBWQXA010000023.1:0-6079 GCF_056746695.1 Caldimonas hydrothermalis
CGTCAGCCTGCTTGATGAACCCAATGATCTGCTCTTCCGTGTACCTGCTCTTGCGCATCGCGCTTCCTTTGCGTTGCGCGGATTTTGTTCCTTTGCCGTGGTACGGATTTCGGGGAGCAGGTCAGTACAACGGCAGACAGTTCGACGCAGAGTCCTTGCTCAAGGCTGTACAGCAGGCCCGACCCCAAGGGGGTGCTGCCATCGTGGCCTTGCACGATCCGACCGCATTGGTGCAAGAGATTGCGGGCTTGATGGAATTGCGCAAGACCAAACACCTGTTCGGCCAGCGCACGGGGTCTTCGGGCTGCGGGCCTTTGGCCATGGCCTTGTGTCGGGCCGTCATCCTTTTGCGCTGATGCGCCGTGCAATAATTTCGGGCTACGTTCCCGATGGTTCTCACGCCACCGGGTGGACGTCGGTAAATCAAAGATATTTCAGGGAAGAACATGGAGCAGTCCATCAAGATGACGGCCCTTGGCATGGCACTGGCCCTGCTGGGTGGCTGCCAGCCCGGCACACCGTCCGCCGCCCCCCCCGGCGGCTTCGGTTCCCACGCCCGAGGTGCCCGTCGAGCAGCAGGGTTGTGAACACGAGCAGGTGATCGCGCTGGCGAAGAAGCTGGTGGCGTTGAAGATCCGGGATGCTTCAGCGCCCGCCGATAAGGGCAGCTATCTGTCGGGCATGTCGGATTCCGGGTTCATGGCCGAGGCCTACCGGCAGGCCATGCCGGAATCGTCCCGAACCCAGCTCAACAGCATGCGAGCCGCCCATATCGACACCAGCGGCGTGACGATGGGCGAGATGGCGGTGCTGCTGTCGCCGGATTCGGAGGCGGCAGACGCCACGTCCCGGGAGCTGCGTGACAAGGGCATCCTGCATGCCTGTACGGCCAATGCCCGCATCCGGTTGGAACCGGCGTTGCACGCCCATCTCCAGTCATCGGAAGGCGGACGGATGCTGTTGAGCGCAGACGGTCCGTTCATCGACGTTCCGATCTTCTACGCAACGTCGGCCGGCGAGCGCCGGCAACTGCAGGTTGAGATGGCGATCAGCAACCCGTTATGGACACCATGCTCACGGTGCTGCTGCGCACGCATTCGGCGCGATAGGTTCTTGCTGGCTCCATATCGAGAGGTGAACATGGCCGTTGGATCTGGCAAACCCGATCGGCCCGCTGCGGGCCGTGCAGACCGCAGTACGGTCCACCTCGGCCGCGCCGAGCTGCCCCTGCAACTGCTCATCATCGCCACGCTGGTGGCCCTGGCGCTGGAGACCTTGCCCGACCTCCGGCCCTGGCAGGAGCAGGCGCTGGAATACTTCGAGTGGTTCTCGCTGTCGGTGTTTTCCATCGAGTACCTGGTGCGCCTGTGGCTCACGCGGCCCTGGCACCGGTATGCGTTCAGTTTCTTCGGGCTGATCGACCTGCTGAGCATCGTGCCGGCCTTGCTGGTGCTGGGCAGCGGTTCGGAGTCGCTGCGGGCGCTGCGCCTGATGCGGCTGTTCCGGCTGCTCAAGCTGGGGCGTTACAACGCTGCCACGCTGCGCTTCTACCGTGCCCTGAGCCTGGCGCGCGAGGAGCTGATGCTGTTCGGCGCGATGTCGCTGATCCTGCTGTACCTGGCGGGTGTGGGCATGTACCAGTTCGAGCATGCCGCGCAGCCCGAGGTGTTTGCTTCGGTGTTCGACGGCCAGTGGTGGGGGCTGTGCGCGCTCACCACCGTGGGCTACGGGGACGTGTACCCGGTCACCGTGGCGGGCAAGCTGTTCACGTTTGTCATCCTGGTGATCGGGCTCGGCTTGATCGCGGTGCCTGTGGGGCTGGTGTCGGCGGCGCTGACGCAGGCGCGCGAGCAGATCAAGGCCGAGGCCCGGGCGGGCGAAGCGCTGGATGCATCGAAGGGTTTGTGAGGGGGTTCCGTGTGCCCGAAGGGCGCGCGGGGCCGTTGTGTGTGTGATGACAGGGAGGATGGAATGAACAGACGGTTCTGGGGCGCAGTTGCCCTGGTGTTGGTGGGCGGGCTGGCCGGTTGCGGCAAGTCACCGCAGGAGATGGGGTGTGCCGACAGCGAGGTGCAGCTGAATGCGCGCAAGCTGCTGGCCATGCGCATGCAGGAGTGGCAGCAGCCGCAGCAGGCGTCGCGCCTGGGTGGCATGGACGACATGCGCAAGACCTCGCCCGAGGCGGCGGCTGCGCTGAACGGCTTTCGCGCCAGGAGCGTGCGCCCGGATGGCATCGAACTGAGTGCTGTCGAGCAGCTGTCGGCTCCGCAGACGCCGCTGGTGAGCGCCGACGCAGACGAGTCTTTCCTGCCGGTGGCGATGCGCAGCCAGCCGACGGGCAACAAGCGGCTGTATAGCTGCAAGGCCGTGGCCCGGATCAAGCTGCCAAGGGCCGTGGCCACCGGTTTGCCCGAGACCACCCGCAAGGTGCTGGACATTGGGGAGGAGGGCATTCAGGCGGTCGTGTTGTTCGAGACGCAGCTCACACCGGACAACGATCTGTGGGTGGCGGCGGGCTTCGGCAACCCCCTGGTCGAGATCGCCATGCGGTCGCTGCTGGCCCGGTCGACGGAGGAGAACTGACATGGAGCCACCCGTGTCCACGCCCGCGTCGGTGCCCTCCGATGCGACCGCGCCCGATGCGTTGCCGGGGTTCTGGCGGCAGCATGCGCTGGTGTCCGGCATCGTCGCCATCAACCTGCTGGTGTGGGTGGTGCAGCTGTTCCAGGGCGCTTCCTGGTCGGAACCCAGTGTGCAGAGCCTGTTCGAGGGCGGGGGCAGCCTGTCGGTCCATTCGCTGACGCACGAGCCCTGGCGCCTGTTCACCAGTCTGTTCGTGCACGCGGGCCTGATGCATCTGGCCATGAATGTGCTGCTGCTGTTGCAGGTGGCACCGCTGGTGACGGCCCGGTTCGGGACCGTGGGGCTGTTCTGCATCTATTTCCTGGGTGGTCTGTTGGCCACCACCACGAGCGCGGCCTGGGGCGCGGTGTCGGTGGTGCGGGCGCTGTCGGACGATGGCACGGCGTTCATCCGGTCGTTCCAGCTGGTGGTGAGTGTGGGTGCGTCCGGGGCCATCATGGCGGTCTGTGGTGGTTTGCTGGCCAGCGAGATCCGCGGAGACCGGTCGCAAGACCCGAAGGCGCGGGAGGAGCTGCAGAAGGCGCTGATGGTGATCATCGGGGGCAACCTGATGATGGGGCTGTTCGTTGCCGGCATCGATCAGGTGCAGCACGTGGCCGGCGTGCTGGCGGGGCTGGCCCTGGGGCTGGTGCTGCCGCTGGTTTCTGCGGCCGATGGCCGTGCGCGGACCGTTTTGCGCCTGGGTGGCGCGCTGGCCGGGGCGGCTGCGGTGTGGTGGACCGTGTTCACCTGGGTGCCCCAGCCGCAGCTGTTGCAGGCCCGCGCACTGCTGGAGGCCGAGCGCCAGGCGGCCCGCGCCGAGCAGGCTGAGGCCACCCTCGCACAACGCGCGAAGACCGAGCGGGACCAGTTGCCGGAGCCGGTGGACGCCTTGGAAGCGATGGGCACCACCCACAAGGTGAGCCGCTTTGCCAGTGGCATGGCGGCGTCAGCGGACGGGCGGTTGCTATACATCACCGACCCGGTGGACAACCTGCTGGCCGTGTTCGACACCGCATCGCAGACCGTCGTGCAAACAGTGACGGCGCCGAAGGTGACGGTGCGCCAGCGCAGTGACTGCTTCCTGGAGTTCGACGAACTGTGCGACTGGACGGGCGCGAAGTCGGTGACCCTGGCGCCCCGCCGGGGGCTGGCGGTGGTTCCAGGCATGTTCCGTGACGGCCTGGCCGTGATCGACCTGGCCAAGGGGCAGGTGGCGCACCGCGTGGCACTGGGCGGCGAGCCGGTCGGCCTGCTGGTGGCACCCGACGAAACGCGCGCCTATGTGACCACCCTGGCCTTCGACCTCGTGGAAGTGGACCTGCTGGCGGGGAAGATCAGCCGGCGGGTGAAGCTGCCTTCCTTCTACACAGGCCGGCACCCGGCGGCGGCTCACGACGCCCTGTGGATGGATGCGCAAGGTGCCGTGCTGTTCATCAACCAGACGGATGGGCCGCAGGCCAGTGCATTCAAGGTGACGCTGTCGACCTTGTCGGTTCAGTCCGCGCCACAGGCGTATGCGGGCATTCCTGCATCAAACGACCGGGGCGCCGCCGGCCCCTACCTGTGGTCGCGTGACGGTTTGCTGGCCCAGCTGGACCTCGACGCCGAGCCGACGCAGCGGTGGTGGTTCTGTGCCTCCGGGTCGGGCACGGCCCGGAGCGTGGCGACCGTTCACCACGACCGCGATGGCACGCGCTGGGTGGCGGTGGCCGAGTTTCAGCAACAGCTCAACGGCTCAGGCCTGCCGTTTCGCAGCGTCGTGCGCATCGCCAACCTGGAGACGGAGGTCACCAAGGGGGTGTACCCGATCAGGCACGCCACCGCCGTGGGACTTCACTTCGATGATGCCACCGGCAGCTTGTGGGTGTTGACCAATGGTGGTGAACTGGTGCAGTTGCGCACGGACAAGCGGCTCAAGCCCACGCCCTATGTCGCACCCGATCTGCTGTGTTGAGGAGCCCTGAGCCATGAAAGTCAAGGACTGTGATTTCGCTTCCGCCATCGAAGTACCAAACCGAAGCAGAAGAAGCATCGGAACTCTGAGGTTGCCCCTGAATTTCGGAGTGCTTAGCCCGGGTGTCATGCGGTGTTCTTGCGCTGAGCCGCCAGCCAGCGTTGTTCGTACTGCATGGGACTGAGGTAACCCAGTGCCGAGTGCAAACGAGCGTGATTGTAGAAGGCCAGCCAGTCCAGGATGGTGGCCTTGGCCTGCTCTCGGGTGGCAAACCTTTGCCCCAGCACGCAAGCCACCTTCAGATGGCCCCAGAAGCTCTCCGTGGGCGCGTTATCCCAGCAGTTACCCTTGCGGCTCATCGATGAGTCGATGCCCCAGGCCTTCAGCGTGGTCTGGAACTCATGGCTGCAGTACTGGCTGCCTCGGTCGCTGTGGAAGATCAGTCCCTTGGCTGGCCTCCTGCGCCAGCAGGCCATCAACAGCGCATCCTTGACCAGGCTGGTCTGCATGTGTGGCTGCATGCTCCAACCCACCACCTGGCGGCTGTGCAGATCCAGCACCGCAGCCAGGTACAGCCAGCCCTCATCGGTGGGAGTGTGGGTGATGTCACCACTCCACACCAGGTTGGGCATCTCGGGGTTGAAGCGCCGTTGCACAAGATCAGGTGCCACCGGCAACTGGTGCTTGCTGTCGGTGGTCACGACAAACTTCCTCTTGGTGCGGGCCTTGATGCCGTGGCGTTGCATCAACAGGCGCACACGCTCCTTGCCCACCCGGATGCCTCTGGCCAGAAGCTCCTTGTGCATGCGCGGCCAACCATACTCGCCCTTGATCTGGGCGTGGATGGCCCGCATGTGTGCCAGCAAGGCTTCATCGCTTTGAAACCGACTGGGGCCACTGCCAGGCCCATCTTGCGTGCGCCTCCAGTTGAAGTACCCGCTGGCGCTGACATCGAGCACCTCACACATCAGGCTCACAGGCCAGGCCTTGCCGCTCATTTGCCCGATCCAAGCGTACTTTGCAGCACATCCTGCGCAAAGTACGCTGCGGCTTTTTTTGCGATGTCGCGCTCCATCTTCAGACGCGCCACCTCGGCCCGCAACCGTGCAAGCTCCATCTGTTCAGCCGTGACCACCGGGGCCTTCAGGCTCGCCACCACGGTGCCCAATTGCCCCTTGGCATCCAGGCGAACCCAGTTGGCCACGCTCGACGACGGGATGCCCAACACCTTGGCCACCACCGCGCCTGACTGTCCGGCCTTGACCTGCCGAACCGCCTCCAGTTTGTACTCCAGGGTGTATTTGCCCCGTACCTGCTTGTCGACCATTTCTTCGCTCCTTTCCAGCTTTGTGGTCATGAGCTAAGAACTCCACTTCCCCCTGCGTCAGAATAGTTGTCGCCCCGATAGAACGATGAACCTGGGGGCGAGGATGGAAGAACGAGTTGGCTCGATACGGACAAGCATTCAAGGACCGGGCGGTGGCCAGGCTGCTGCCGCCG
>NZ_JBWQXA010000024.1:0-5697 GCF_056746695.1 Caldimonas hydrothermalis
CCGAGTGCTTGACAAGGAAATCGAAATCTTGCAATAATCTCGGTCTTCGCTGATCACTGATTAGCGACGCAAACGAAGCGATGGTTTTGTTTGTGTGGTGGGTTCTTTAACAAGATACAGCCGATAAGCGTGGGCGTTTGGAGGCGAATGCCTTGAGGGAAGTTGAAAGACTTTCCGCAAACGCTCACGGAAGCAGAAGTGAAGTTCACTTCAATTCCGTGATGAGTTTTTAAAGATCGAACTGAAGAGTTTGATCCTGGCTCAGATTGAACGCTGGCGGCATGCTTTACACATGCAAGTCGAACGGCAGCGGGTCCTTCGGGATGCCGGCGAGTGGCGAACGGGTGAGTAATGCATCGGAACGTACCCAGTCGTGGGGGATAACTACTCGAAAGAGTAGCTAATACCGCATACGACCTGAGGGTGAAAGCGGGGGACCGCAAGGCCTCGCGCGATTGGAGCGGCCGATGTCGGATTAGCTAGTTGGTGGGGTAAAGGCTTACCAAGGCGACGATCCGTAGCTGGTCTGAGAGGACGACCAGCCACACTGGGACTGAGACACGGCCCAGACTCCTACGGGAGGCAGCAGTGGGGAATTTTGGACAATGGGCGCAAGCCTGATCCAGCCATGCCGCGTGCGGGAAGAAGGCCTTCGGGTTGTAAACCGCTTTTGTCAGGGAAGAAAAGCTCTGGGCTAATACCTCGGAGTGATGACGGTACCTGAAGAATAAGCACCGGCTAACTACGTGCCAGCAGCCGCGGTAATACGTAGGGTGCGAGCGTTAATCGGAATTACTGGGCGTAAAGCGTGCGCAGGCGGTTGTGCAAGACAGATGTGAAATCCCCGGGCTTAACCTGGGAACTGCATTTGTGACTGCACGGCTAGAGTGTGGCAGAGGGGGATGGAATTCCGCGTGTAGCAGTGAAATGCGTAGATATGCGGAGGAACACCGATGGCGAAGGCAATCCCCTGGGCCTGCACTGACGCTCATGCACGAAAGCGTGGGGAGCAAACAGGATTAGATACCCTGGTAGTCCACGCCCTAAACGATGTCAACTGGTTGTTGGGGATTCATTTCCTCAGTAACGAAGCTAACGCGTGAAGTTGACCGCCTGGGGAGTACGGCCGCAAGGTTGAAACTCAAAGGAATTGACGGGGACCCGCACAAGCGGTGGATGATGTGGTTTAATTCGATGCAACGCGAAAAACCTTACCTACCCTTGACATGCCAGGAACCCTGCAGAGATGTGGGGGTGCTCGAAAGAGAGCCTGGACACAGGTGCTGCATGGCCGTCGTCAGCTCGTGTCGTGAGATGTTGGGTTAAGTCCCGCAACGAGCGCAACCCTTGCCATTAGTTGCTACGAAAGGGCACTCTAATGGGACTGCCGGTGACAAACCGGAGGAAGGTGGGGATGACGTCAGGTCCTCATGGCCCTTATGGGTAGGGCTACACACGTCATACAATGGCCGGTACAGAGGGCTGCCAACCCGCGAGGGGGAGCCAATCCCAGAAAACCGGTCGTAGTCCGGATCGCAGTCTGCAACTCGACTGCGTGAAGTCGGAATCGCTAGTAATCGCGGATCAGCATGTCGCGGTGAATACGTTCCCGGGTCTTGTACACACCGCCCGTCACACCATGGGAGCGGGTTCTGCCAGAAGTGGGTAGCCTAACCGCAAGGAGGGCGCTTACCACGGCAGGGTTCGTGACTGGGGTGAAGTCGTAACAAGGTAGCCGTATCGGAAGGTGCGGCTGGATCACCTCCTTTCTGGAAGAAGCCAAGGCACTGGGTGCTGGGCCTGCGCAAGCGGGTCTGCACGCAGCCGGCCTGGCGATCGCAGAAGAGGCATTCCAATTCAAGCGCCCACACTTATCGGCTGTAGCTGTTGAGAGGCAACAGAGAGTGGAACGTGAGCCGGCGCGATGGCCGAGCGCACATGAGCGGCGCCGTTCGGGCAGGCCCTGCGGTTCACGCAAGGACAACGCGAGGGTCTGTAGCTCAGTCGGTTAGAGCACCGTCTTGATAAGGCGGGGGTCGTTGGTTCGAATCCAACCAGACCCACCACCGCGCGTTTGACGTGCGACGGGGGATTAGCTCAGCTGGGAGAGCACCTGCTTTGCAAGCAGGGGGTCGTCGGTTCGAACCCGTCATCCTCCACCACCCATCCACGCAAGAAAGTGCCGAGCGCTCATGCGAGTGTCCTGTGAGGGCATTGGCGTGAGCGATTCGCAAGGATCGGCTGTTGTTCTTTAACAATTCGTAGAGTCGAATCAGCGTTGTTGCTGGAGGCGCCGAACGAGAGTTCGAAGGGGCGCATCCGTGCCAGCAACAACATTTGATTGCGTCACCAGACTTCAGCTTGAAGCGATTCAAAGCTTGAAGGACGGCACAACGCGACATACTCATGACATCGATTGTCAAGATCGATGCGTCCTTGACGACGTGCACGGCAGTGGACGTCAAAGTTATAGGGTCAAGTGACGAAGTGCATGTGGTGGATGCCTTGGCGATTACAGGCGATGAAGGACGTGATAGCCTGCGATAAGCTTCGGGGAGCTGGCAAATGAGCTTTGATCCGGAGATTTCCGAATGGGGAAACCCACCCGCAAGGGTATCGCACACTGAATACATAGGTGTGTGAGGCGAACCGAGCGAACTGAAACATCTAAGTAGCTCGAGGAAAAGACATCAACCGAGATTCCGAAAGTAGTGGCGAGCGAAATCGGAGGAGCCTGCACGTTTTAGCCATCGACTTATCAGAACGGTCTGGAAAGGCCGGCCATAGTGGGTGATAGCCCCGTATGAGAAAAGTGGGTGGTGGAACTAGGCGTGCGACAAGTAGGGCGGGACACGTGGAATCCTGTCTGAAGATGGGGGGACCATCCTCCAAGGCTAAATACTCGTAATCGACCGATAGTGAACCAGTACCGTGAGGGAAAGGCGAAAAGAACCCCGGGAGGGGAGTGAAATAGATCCTGAAACCGCATGCATACAAAAAGTCGGAGCCTCGCAAGGGGTGACGGCGTACCTTTTGTATAATGGGTCAGCGACTTACATTCAGTGGCGAGCTTAACCGAGTAGGGAAGGCGCAGGGAAACCGAGTCCGAACAGGGCGTTCAGTCGCTGGGTGTAGACCCGAAACCAGGTGATCTATCCATGGCCAGGATGAAGGTACCGTAACAGGTGCTGGAGGTCCGAACCGACTAGTGTTGCAAAACTAGCGGATGAGCTGTGGATAGGGGTGAAAGGCTAAACAAACCTGGAAATAGCTGGTTCTCTCCGAAAACTATTTAGGTAGTGCCTCAAGTATTACCGTCGGGGGTAGAGCACTGTTTAGGCTAGGGGGTCATGGCGACTTACCAAACCTATGCAAACTCCGAATACCGATGAGTAGAGCTTGGGAGACAGTGCACCGGGTGCTAACGTCCGGACACGAGAGGGAAACAACCCAGACCGCCAGCTAAGGTCCCCAAAATTGGCTAAGTGGGAAACGAAGTGGGAAGGCTAAAACAGTCAGGATGTTGGCTTAGAAGCAGCCATCATTTAAAGAAAGCGTAATAGCTCACTGATCGAGTCGTCCTGCGCGGAAGATGTAACGGGGCTAAGCCAGTTACCGAAGCTGCGGATGTGCGCGCAAGCGCACATGGTAGGAGAGCGTTCTGTAAGCCTGTGAAGGTGGCTCGTGAGGGCTGCTGGAGGTATCAGAAGTGCGAATGCTGACATGAGTAGCGTTAAAGGGGGTGAAAAGCCCCCTCGCCGTAAGCGCAAGGTTTCCTACGCAACGTTCATCGGCGTAGGGTGAGTCGGCCCCTAAGGCGAGGCAGAGATGCGTAGCTGATGGGAAACAGGTCAATATTCCTGTACCGATGTGTAGTGCGATGTGGGGACGGAGAAGGTTAGCTCAGCCGGGTGTTGGATGTCCCGGTTCAAGCCTGTAGTCATGGCCCTTAGGCAAATCCGGGGGTCTGAGATGAGGGGTGATAACGAGGCTGCTTGCAGCCGAAGTGAGTGATACCCTGCTTCCAGGAAAAGCCACTAAGCTTCAGCTACACACGACCGTACCGCAAACCGACACTGGTGCGCGTGATGAGTATTCTCAGGCGCTTGAGAGAACTCTGGAGAAGGAACTCGGCAAATTGACACCGTAACTTCGGAAGAAGGTGTGCCCTCAGTAGGTGAAGTTGTACAGACGGAGCCCAACGGGGTCGCAGAGAATCGGTGGCTGCGACTGTTTAATAAAAACACAGCACTCTGCAAAGACGAAAGTCGACGTATAGGGTGTGACGCCTGCCCGGTGCTGGAAGATTAAGTGATGGGGTGCAAGCTCTTGATCGAAGTCCCAGTAAACGGCGGCCGTAACTATAACGGTCCTAAGGTAGCGAAATTCCTTGTCGGGTAAGTTCCGACCTGCACGAATGGCGTAACGATGGCCACACTGTCTCCTCCAGAGACTCAGCGAAGTTGAAATGTTTGTGATGATGCAATCTCCCCGCGGAAAGACGGAAAGACCCCATGAACCTTTACTGTAGCTTTGTATTGGACTTTGAACAGATCTGTGTAGGATAGGTGGGAGGCTTTGAAGCGGTGCCGCCAGGTGCCGTGGAGCCGACGTTGAAATACCACCCTGGTGTGTTTGAGGTTCTAACCTAGGCCCCTGAATCGGGGTTGGGGACAGTGCATGGTGGGCAGTTTGACTGGGGCGGTCTCCTCCCAAAGCGTAACGGAGGAGTTCGAAGGTACGCTAGGTACGGTCGGAAATCGTGCTGATAGTGCATAGGCAAAAGCGTGCTTGACTGCGAGACTGACAAGTCGAGCAGGTAGGAAACTAGGACTAAGTGATCCGGTGGTTCTGTATGGAAGGGCCATCGCTCAACGGATAAAAGGTACTCTGGGGATAACAGGCTGATACCGCCCAAGAGTTCATATCGACGGCGGTGTTTGGCACCTCGATGTCGGCTCATCTCATCCTGGGGCTGTAGCCGGTCCCAAGGGTATGGCTGTTCGCCATTTAAAGAGGTACGTGAGCTGGGTTTAAAACGTCGTGAGACAGTTTGGTCCCTATCTTCCGTGGGCGCTGCAAGATTGAGGGAGCCTGCTCCTAGTACGAGAGGACCGGAGTGGACGCACCTCTGGTGTACCGGTTGTCACGCCAGTGGCATTGCCGGGTAGCTAAGTGCGGAAGAGATAACCGCTGAAAGCATCTAAGCGGGAAACTCGTCCCAAGATGAGTCTTGCCGGGGCCTTGAGCCCCCTGAAGGGTCGTTCGAGACCAGGACGTTGATAGGCTGGGTGTGGAAGCGCAGTAATGCGTTAAGCTAACCAGTACTAATTGCCCGTGCGGCTTGACCCTATAACCTTGATGTTCCCACACGAACCCAAGGCCAAGAGTCAGTCCCGTTGTGCCCCCCAAGGTGCACGCAATCAAATCTGCTGATCGCCCGTTCCAAACAAACAGGCGTCGACTCTGCGAATCGGCCAGGCTGAGACCCCATGCACAACAACCCCTCAGCCCGGCAACCAGTTATGCCTGACGACCATAGCGAGGTGGTCCCACTCCTTCCCATCCCGAACAGGACAGTGAAACGCCTCAGCGCCGATGATAGTGCGGTCTCCCGTGTGAAAGTAGGTCATCGTCAGGCTACATCCCTCCAACCCCCACCACCTACCAAGGCGGTGGGGGTTTGTTTTTGATCAG
>NZ_JBWQXA010000025.1:0-4490 GCF_056746695.1 Caldimonas hydrothermalis
GCGCTGGGCGACGCTGGAGGCTCCTGCGGCGAGCTGGTTGGCCTGGCGGGCGGCGTCGGCGGAGTGTTTGACGGTGCCGGCGATTTGCTCCATGGACGAGGCGGTTTGCTGCAGGCTGCTGGCGGTCTGCTCGGTGCGGCTGCTCAGGTCCTGGTTGCCTTGTGCAATCTCGGCGCTGGCCGTGGCGATGCTGTCGGTGCTGGCACGCACTTGCGCGACCATGCGACGCAAAGACGCGGTCATCTGAGCCAAGCTTTCGAGCAAGCTGCCGGGCGGCGGGTGGCCCAGATCCAGATCCAGCCGCCCTTGGGCGATGGCGTTCATGCAGCGCTGGGCCTCGGCCGGATCGCCGCCGATCTGTAGGCGGATGCTGCGGCCAGCCAGCAGGCTGACCCCGACGATCAAGCTCAGCAACAAGCCGCCGAGCAGCGCCGCTTTGTAGATCTCAGCGCGGGCCGCCGCGGCCAGGTCGTCCAGATACACGCCCGAGCCGATCATCCAGTTCCAAGGCTTGAATGCCATGGCGTACTGAAGCTTGGGCACCGGTTCGTTTTGGCCGGGGCGCGGGAAATGCGTGTCCACGAAGGCGCGTCCGTTCGCGCTGGCGCGCAAGGCATCGGCAATGTCTTTGATCGGGTACCGCCCTCGGCCGTCTTTGATCTTGTCGGCCATGTTCTGACCGCGCCATTCGGGGCGGATGGGATGCATCACGCCGACACCGTCCAAGGTCCAGATGTAGTAGTACTCTGACTTTCCATCCGGTCCGCCGTAGCGGGCCTGTTCAATGGCGGCGGCCGCCGCTTGCTGGGCTTGCTCTGGGCTGAGCTCGCCTTTTTGCGCTTTGGCGTGAAAACCGCTGGCGATGGCATACATCGATTCGACGGCTGCCTGAAGCGTGGCTTGCCGGTCTTCGGCCAGGCGCTGGTAGGTGCTGTATCCGTGGTAGAGCGTCAGCAGTACCACCGCCGCCAGACTGGTGACGATGATGCTGAGAATTTTCTGCCGGAAACTCAAACGATCGAACATGGGACGACTCCGAAAGCCTGTGATGTGGCGCGCACGACGCAGCGCGCGCTGTCCAGTCCTTATCGGTCCGCGGGGCCACACGCTTGAGTCGGGTGCACCCCAAGCCCTGTGAGGTAACTCACGGGTGGCGGCGGCCGTTTGCGGTCAAAGGGCCGCCCAAAAAGAAGCGCGGCTCGGTGCCGAGCCGCGCTTCGAAGGCGGTGACGGGGCACTCAGCCCAGTTCGCGCTGCAGCCTCAGGATCGCCTCGATGGTGCGGTTGCTCGCATCGGCAAACCGGCTGCCGGAGCCGATGTCTTTGAGCGCCTGGTCCATTCGGCCTGCATTCACGTGCTCGGCCACGGCCGAGAGGGTGCGATGGAACTGTGCATGCTCGTCCACGAGGCTGCGAAAGCTGGGCCGTGATCCCCAACGCGCTCCCCCCGGACCGTGCAGCCAGCGACCCAGCGGGCAGCGATCGTCGCGGCACAGGGTGTCAGCGTCGAGCTTTTCCTTCTTCGCAATGGCCTGGCGCAGTTTGACCTTCCAGCTCCGGTGCGCTTCGATGGCTTGCTGGAAATCGAAGTCCTCGGTGCGTTCGCCGACCAGATCGCTGCTGAGCTGGCGGGCGGCGGCTTGCGGCAGACGGAAGCGTTGCATGCGTTGCTGCAAATGCTCGGTGAGCTGCTTCATCGTTTGCGCGGCCGCGGCCGTTTCTTCGACCAAGGCGGCGTTTTGCTGTGTGCTGCGGTCCAGCTCTTGGGCGGCTTGCCCGATCTGCTCCACCCCCAGGGCTTGCTCGCGCGCGCCGGTGGCGATTTGGCCGATCACTTGGCCGAGATCTTGCGCGTCGCGTACCAGGGTTTCGATGGCTTGATGAGCCTGTGCCACGACGCGAGAGCCCTCGGTGGTGCGCTCGATGCTGGCCTGGATGAGCGACTTGATCTCGCGGGCGGCCGAGGAGCTCCTTTGAGCCAAGTTGCGCACTTCGGAGGCGACCACCGCAAACCCGCGGCCGGCTTCGCCGGCGCGCGCGGCTTCCACCGCCGCATTGAGCGCCAGGATATTGGTTTGGAAGGCGATGCCGTCGATGGTGCCGATGATCTCACCAATGCGTTGAGCCGAGGACTCGATGCCGTTCATGGTGTTTACCACCTGCTGCATGACGCTGCCTCCGTCTGCAGCGGCCTTGGCGTTGCGTTCTGCAAGCTGGGCGGCTTTCTCTGCGTGGGTGGCCGTGGATTTCACGGTGCCAGAGATCTGCTCCATGGTGGCGGCCGTTTCCTCCAGGTTGGCTGCAGTGCGCTCGGTGCGTGCGGAAAGATCCATGGCGCCATTGGCGATTTCCTCGGCAGAGTGGGTGATCTCATCGCTGGTGTCTCGCACGTCGCGCACCATCGCCCGTAAGGACTCCTGGGTGACTCGCAGGTCGTTCATCACCCGTGCCGCTTCGTCCTTGCCCCAAGGCGTGGGCTGGGTGGTCAGGTCACCGTTGGCCATGGCCTTGATGTGCTTGGAGATCTCCCGCAGACCGCCGTCGACCACCAGAAAGAAGGAGTAGATGAAATACACCGCCAGCAACAAGCTGATCGACAGCAGGGCCAAAAAGGCCAAGAGATGATTGGCCAGCGCGCCTTTCTCGACCTCGACGGCGTGAGCCAGTTGGCCGACGAGTTCGTCCTGGAGCTGCTTGATCGCCTCGATCGCCTGTGTGCCCAATTGCAACACCTGGGCTTCGCCGGAGGCTTGGGCGCCTTCGCGGATCAAACGCTCCACCGCCTGCAAGGCGGCCGCGGACCGGGTGAGGCCCTGGTGCTCTTCGATTCGGGCCAAGGTGTGTTCCAGACCGGCCAAGCGCTCTTGAACGGATGCGCTGGCCGCGGCGATGATGGGCGCGGCTTCGTCTTGAGCGACACGGCCGGACTTGGCGGCCGCCAAGGCGCCGCGCATGCGGGCCACCTGGTCGGCCAGGCGGGGGAGCTCATGCACGGCGGCATACCAAGTGTCCTGGATGTGATCCCAAAGAGAGTAGCGCAGGCGCGAGCGGTTGCTCGTGATCGACTGCCAGGCGTAGAAGCGATCGAGCCAGGCGTTGTGGCGTGCAAACACCTCCGTGGGGGCGCCGCTCATGGGCACCTCATCCAAGCTGCGCACCAGGGCTTGCCAGGCATCGCGCACGTCGGCCCATTCGGTTTGCTGCACCAAGCCGTTCAATTGGGCCGTGGCTTGCTTCAAGGCTTGGTCGTTGCTGGCTGCCGACGCGGTGCCTGATTGCCCAGCCGCCGCCAAGCGGCGGCGTTCCAGCACCAGGTGGTGGACCTCGATGCTCTGCTGGAGCAACTGCGTGCCCACGGCGTGCCGGGACAGCGAATTCCACTCGAACCATTGTGCTTTGGCCGTCCACATCATCAGCACCAACAGGGGCAGCAAAAGCAGCCCGCTGACGATGGAGGCTTTCGTGTGGAATCGCAGATTGCGAAACCATCGCACTCCGATGGCCCAAATGCCATGATGGGCGAAAAAGCCCGAGATCGCCGCCTCGGGCTTGGGGGCTTGTCCGGGCGCTTCGGCGGTTTGCTTCATCAACACACTGCCAGATGGAGTGATTTGCATTATTGGTCTCCGTTGTTGTTTTTTTCGGGCCGATCAGGGCATCACGGATTCCGTGCACGCCAAGCCGACGCTGGGTGACAAAAGCAGGTTTTCGATGTCAAGCAAAATGAGCATGCGATCGCCGACCTGACCCAAGCCGGTGATGTAGCGCGCATCGACGGCGGCGGAGATTTCCGGCGCCGGGCGGATGTGCTCGGCGCTGAGCTCCGTGACGTCGCTCACCGCGTCGACGACGATGCCGACGACACGGTCCCGGAAAGTCAGGATGATGGACACCGTGAATTCGGTGTACTCGGCCTTGTCGCAGCCCAGGCGCATGCGCAAGTCGACGATGGGCACGATCACCCCGCGCAGGTTGAGCACGCCTTTGATGTGCGGTGGCGCGTTGGCGATGCGCGTGGGCTCTTCATAGCCTCGGATTTCCTGGACCTTCAGGATGTCGATTGCGTATTCCTCGCTGCCCAGGCGGAAGGTGAGGTATTCGCGGGTCGGGCCGGCCGACGGGCGCACCGCGCCTTGTCGCGCCGCCGGGGCTTGCAGGATGGTGGGAGGATGCATCATGCCCATAGTGGCTCCTGTTTCATGATCACACAGGTGTTCGGTGTCTTCGGCACAAAAAGGCGGGGACTTGAGCCCCTGTTGCTTCCGCAGGCTTGACTGGGCCTGCGGGAAGGGCGGTGTCGGGCTTCAAGCGGTGGCGCTGTGCTCTTGCAGCCGGAAGGTGGCCACGACCTGAGCCAGTCGCTGTGCCTGTTCGCGCAGGGACTCGGCGGCGGCGGCGGACTGCTCGACCAGGGCGGCGTTTTGCTGGGTCATCTGGTCGAGCTGGCCGACGGCTGCGTTGATCTGGCCGATGCCGTCGTTTTGCTCGGA
>NZ_JBWQXA010000026.1:0-2607 GCF_056746695.1 Caldimonas hydrothermalis
CGTAACCACCCGCAACCTGCGGCAACTCTTTGTAAAACCCGCGATTGCTGGCTTCCCAAGGCGGCGGGGCCTTGTCCATACTGCGCCGCGCTCTGAGACCGAGCGTTCCATCGTCGAGCGGGCGCGCCCCGCCACCATCCAGGGAGGATGCATGGACCTTGACCTTGCCGAGGCGGCGCGGCGTGCTGCGTCCAGCGCTTTTGGTGTGGCCTTCAGCCAATCTACGCGCTTGCTGCGCCTGCAAGGCGGCTTGCTGCCCGGGGTGCTGCCGGCCGGGCTGATCGCCCAGCGCGCGCTCGTGCACGAAGGCTTGAGCGAGCCGTTTCGGCTCGAGATCGACGCGCTGAGCCCCTCGGCGGGGCTGCCGGTGGCCGCCTGGCCGGGCCACGAGGTGGTGCTGCAACTGCTGTGTGCCGACGGCTCGCTGCGGTCCTGGCACGGCCACGTGCTGGCTGCCCGCTTTGGCGGTGCCGACGGAGGGTGGGCGCGCTACCACCTCACCGTGGGCCCCTGGCTGAGCCTGCTGCATGCCCGCCGCGACAGCTTCGTCTACCAGGGGCGCCACGCGCTGGACATCGTGGCCGAGGTGCTGCGCGACCATCCCCAGGCGCGCTGGCGCGCGCAGGTGCAGCGCGCCTTGCGCGTGCGCGAGCTGTGCTGCCAATACCGCGAGAGCGACGCCGCCTTCATCGAGCGCTTGCTGGCCGAAGAAGGCCTGGTCTACCACTTCGAGCACCACGACGCGCACGGCGAGACGCCCGCGCAGCACGTGATGGTCATCACCGACGCCCAGGCCCCGGCGCCCGATCTGGGCGCGCTGCCCTTTGGGCGCGGCGACCTGCGCCTGGGGCCCCAGGCCCGAGAAGCCGTCCACGGCGCAGCCGTGCACCACCACGGCGCGGCCACCGAAGTCGTGCTGGGCAGTTGGAGCCCGCAGCACCTGGCCGGCACCACCGCCCAGGACACCATCGCCCAGGACACCGCCGCCGCCCCATCGCGCCCGCACTGGCCGGCGCTGGCCGTCTACGACGGCGCGGGCCAGCAGCGCTACGCCGATGCGGCCCACGCGCACGAACAGGCGCGCCGCCGCGCCCAGGCGCTGGCCTGGCCCCAGCAGGGCCTGCACGCCCGCTCCAGCGTGCGCCGGCTCGTCCCCGGGGCGCTGATCGAGATCGGCGCCCACGCGGCGCTGCAAGGCCGGCGCTGGCGCTTAACCCGGGTGCGCCACCACATCACCAACCCCTTGCCGGCCCCGCCGCCCGGCGCAGCCGCCGCCGCGGCCCAGGACGATGCCGCCGGCGGTGGCTACCACAACGAGTTCGAGGCCTGCGCGGCCGAGCACCCCTGGGTGCCGCCGTGGACCCCCAAGCCCCAGGCGCCGGGGGTGCAAGCCGCCGTGGTCACCGGCGTGGACGGCGCGGCCTTGCACACCGAGCGCAACGCGCGGGTCAAGATCCAGTTTCCCTGGCAGCGCGGCGTGCGCCCGCTGCCCGGCGGCCTGGCCCACGACAGCCCCGTCGATGCCCAGGGTCATGCCCCGGGCGATGAGCGCGCCAGCGCCTGGGTGCGCGTGACCCAAGGCGCGGCCGGCCCCAACTGGGGCACGGTCTTTGTGCCGCGGGTGGGCACCGAGGTGCTGGTGGACTTCGTCGAGGGCGACATCGACCGCCCGGTGATCGTGGGCCAGCTGTACAACGAGTGCGACGCCCCGCCCTATGCGGCCGGCCAGGACTCGGGGGTCAACCACCCTGGCACGATCTCGGGCTGGCTCAGCCATGGGCTGGACGGCGGGCATCACAACAGCTGGGTGCTCGACGATGCCACCGGCCAGCTGCGCATGCGCTTTTTGTGCACCCACACCATGAGCGAGCTGGGCCTGGGCCACCTCATCGAGCAAGCCGCCTGCGGCGCGCAGCGCGGGCCCTGGCGGGGCGCCGGCTTCGAGCTGGCCAGCGCCGGCTGGACCATGGTGCGCGCCGCCCAAGGCCTGCTGCTGAGCACCACCGCCCGGCCCGCCTTGGGCCAGAGTGTGCACGGCGCGCAGATGGACACCCCCGAGGCCCAGGCCCAGTGGCGCGGCGCACACGCCTTGCACCAGCGGCTGCACCAAGCCGCCAGCGCCTGCCAGCCGGCCCAGGCCCCAGCGGTGTGGACCCAGGCCGTGCAGCAGGTGGAGCCCCCCTCCACCGAACAGGCCGCCGCCAGCGGCTTTGCGCAGCCGCTGATGGTGTGGGATGCCGCTGCCGGCGCCGTCTTCAGCACCGAAGGCCCGCTGGTGAGCTGGGCTGCCGGGGACCAGCACTGGGTGGCCCAAGACGATGTGCAGCTCAGCGCCGCCCACACCGCCAGCATCACCGCCGGCGCGGCGCTGCGCTGGTACGCCCACGACCAGGGCCTGCAGTTCAAGGCCGCCGCCGGGCCGCTGTCCTTGCGCGCCCACACCGACAGCCTGTCCGTCCACGCCGAGCGCGAGGCCACGCTCACCAGCACCGACGACGAGATCCACATCCAGGCGCGAGGCCGCATCGAGCTCGCCTCGGGCGCAGCGCGCATCGTGCTCGACGGCCCCCACATCACCTTCACCTGCCCGGGCGCCTTCACCGTACA
>NZ_JBWQXA010000026.1:2632-4323 GCF_056746695.1 Caldimonas hydrothermalis
TGGATCGCCATCGCTCACACCGGGTCGGACGGTGAAGCGATGGCCGGCCAAGGCTACAAGATCTTCTTCGAGGGCCACACCGTCATCGCCGGCCGGCTCGACGCCCAAGGCCGCGCGCACCACGACAACGTCCCGCCGCGCGCGCTGCACGTGGAGTACGAGCCGCGCACGCCCAGCCCCGAGCCGCCCTGGCCGGCGCTCGCCGAGGCAGTGGCCGCCGCACAGACCAAGCTCGGGGGCCAGCCATGAACGCCACCTGGGAGGACCTGGAAAACGCCCTGGGGTGGTTGCGCGCGGCGCCGGCGCGCTGGCTGCAAAGCGCCCGGCAAGACCTCAGCGCCGCCGCCCAGTGGATCTGGGTGGTGCTGCAAGGCGATTTCGCCGAAGAGCAAAGCACCGCCCAGGTGGTCACCGGCACCGTCATCTCGATGATCCCGCTGGTCGATCAGCTGTGCGACATCCGCGATGTCGTGGCCAACTGCAAGAAGATCGACGAAGACCCCGAGGACCGCGGGGCCTGGGTGGCCTTGGCGCTCACCCTGATCGGCTTGTTGCCGCTGCTGGGCAGTCTGGCCAAGGGCTGCCTGAAGCTGCTGTTTGCCTACGCGCGCAAGGCCATCCACCACGCCGGCCGCGGCGCGCTCGACAGCGACCTGTGGCAGGCCACCAAGCCCTACATGGAACACGGCATCGCCAAGCTCAACGACCACCTGGCCCGCCCCGAGGTGCGCCGCGCCTTGGCGGCGCTGCGCATCGACCAGCCCTACCGCTACCTGGCCGAGCAAGTGCGCAAGCTCGATGCGCAGGTGCAAAAGAGCCGTCTGCTGGCTGCGCTGGACAGCGCCTTGGGGCCCGCACGAGAGCTATTGAGCATGGTGCAGCGCTGGGGCGGCGACGAGCTGGCAAGCAAGGCCGTGCGGCTGCTGCAGCGCATCGAACGCGCGCGCCGCCGGGCCGACCGCGGCCTGACCCTGGCGCTCAAACCCGTGCACGACTGGCTCGGCCGCCTGGCGCAGCGGCTCGACGTCGAACACCGGCTGAACTACCGGGCCCAGACCGACAAGCTCAATGTGCACCGCTTCCACCGCTTCAGCCTCGATGCCGAGATCGAGGCGCTGCGCAAGAACGTGCCCACGTGGGTCACGGTGGGCAAGAAAGCCAAGTTCAGACCCTTGGAAGAAGCGCCCGATGTGCCGCCGGGGCATTTTGATATCAGCAAGAACGCGCCGCGCCCACTCAAGGAAGCTTTTAAGACCTTCCATACTGTGCGCCCGGACGTGCTGCCTCCGGGCACGGTGCTGTACCGGGTGCTCGACCCCAAGAGCAATGACAACAGCCTGTGCTGGATGACCAAGCAAGAGTTCGACCAGTTGCTCAGCAAGCCCGAGTGGCGCCAGAAGTTCGCCGTGTGGCGCCACTGGAACCACAATGGCGAATTCGTCACCTACACCGTGCCGCCTGGCAAGGGCTTGCCGGTGTGGCGCGGCACCACGGCCTCCCAAGTACTCAAAGACCGCAACGGCGTGCCTGTCAAGGCCGACGAGCACGGCAATCTGTACTGGCTCGACGGCGGCGCCGAGCAGATCGTGGTCAACCCGGCCGACCTCCAGCGCGGGCACCTGGGGCCGCGCCAGTTCACCGGCTGGGGCTATGACGAAGGCGGCCTCCAGGTCGATCTGGTGGGCGTGCCC
>NZ_JBWQXA010000027.1:0-3846 GCF_056746695.1 Caldimonas hydrothermalis
CGAATCCGCCGAGCTTGTCTTGCCTGCCGGTGCGCCAGAGTGGGCCGCCGACCGGGCGGCACTCTGGAACGCTGCCGAGCAGGCCGAGACCCGCAAGAACTCGACGGTGGCCCGCGAGTTCGAGATTGCCTTGCCGGAGGAACTTTCCCCCGCAGAGCGGGCGCGGTTGGCGCGTGACTTCGCCCGCGAACTGGTGGAGCGGCACGGATGCGCGGCTGACGTGTGCATCCATGCCCCCGGCAAGGACGGCGACGACCGCAACCACCACGCCCACATCCTGCTGACCACCCGCCGCCTAGGGCCGGAGGGTTTCGGCGAGAAAACCCGCGAGCTAGACGACCAGAAAACCGGCCCGCAGATCGTCACGCAGTGGCGGGAGCGGTTCGCCCAGTTGCAGAACGAGCGCCTACGCGAAGCGGGGCACTCGGTGCAGGTTGACCACCGCAGCCACGCCGAGCGCGGCCTAGACGCGGAGCCGACCCGGCACCTTGGGCCAGCGGCCACCGGCTACGAGCGCCGCACCGGCGAGCCGAGCCGCAAGCGGCTGGACTTCGAGGCCGAGATAGCCGACCGGCTGACGCGGGCCCGCGAGGCGGGCGAGTTGGAGCGGCAAGGCCGCCAGATCGACCGGGGCATCCTCGACCTGTCGGGCGACCTGGAAGCGGCCAAGCGGGAGCGCGACCGCCAGCTCGCCGAGCGGGCGGCAGCGCCCAAGACTGCCGAGCAGTCCCGGCAGGAGGCCGAGCAGCTCGCCCGCCAGGCCATCGGCCAAGGGGTGCGCCTGTATGCCGTCGGCGAAGGTGCGACCGCGCGGGGGCAGATTGTGGGCGAAACAGCCCATCACTACGTGCAGCGCGTGTCCCCGACCGTGGCCGCGATCCACGAGAAAGCGCGGTTCGGCCACCTGCCGCCAGGTCAGCGACCGAAGATCGGCCAACACCTTGCCATCGGCTACACCGACGGCAAGGCCAAGGCAACGCCGATCCAGCCGCCCGGGCGCGGCCGCGGCCTCACCCGGTGAAGCTGGCCGAGCAGCGGCTCAGCCCCCCAGGGGCAGCCGCCCTTGCGGGTCACGCATGAAGGTGAAGCGGATGGCCTTCACCTTGCGGCCTGCCTTGATGGGTTCCCACTGGATGAGCCAGCCGTCTTTCTCGGTCAGTTCCTTGACCGCTGGCTCGATGATCTTGGTTCGTACTTTGGCGAAGTTGGCCGCCTGCTTCTCTGTGGCCTCCATCGAGGCGCAAAAGTCCTCGATGGTGTATTCCGCTTTGCCGGTGGACTGGAAGCGCGTCAGCAGCTCCAGCAGCTTCCACGAGTAGGCCGAGCGCAGCGCCGATGCCTGCTGTAGCTGGTAGTACGTGAACTGCCGTTGCAGCCCGGTGAGGTGGCGCAACAGATCCGGCCACCACGCCAGTTCCACCCATCCCTCGCCCTTTTGGTACTTCACCGAGCCGACCCAGCGCATTTGCACCATCGTTGGCGGCAGCGGCTTGCCGTTGCGCTTGTGGGCAGGCTCAAAGAACGTGATCGACCGCTTGTAAAGGGCCTTGGCCGCTGCCTGCAACTGGTCATAGGCCGTGTCGAGATCGACCGAAAAAGTCTCGGCGTACTCCATTGCCGTGATACGGGTGCGCGGCACCTCGCCGGGTGGCAGTGCGCGGCGGCTGTCCAGCTTGGACACCGCAGCGGCCACGATGCGCTTCTCGGCCAGCGTCAGGCCGTGGCCTGCACGAGTGAGCGCATTGCTCATCGTTACCCACCGCTCACCGGCTGGCCGTTCCAGGTCGCCGGCGTCGTAGTTGGCCAGCGCCTGCGCTGCGGCCTTCGGCGGGCGTCCGCGCCGCTTGGGCGCGGGCACTTCGGGCAGCAGTTCGTCAGCGCGGCGCATAGCCAGCCTCCGCGAGTGCTTTCGCCACTTCTCTCATGGCGTCCATCATCAAGTCGGCTTCCTCGTCGCCGACGGCGTTTTGCCGGACTTCAGTCCAGCGAACACGCTTGACGAATTGAGCCAAAGCCAGAGCCTGTGCGGGTTCCAGCCATATCGACACTTGTACCTGATCGTTCATATGTCCCACGCTTCCGGTTAATGTCCCGCATCAATTATACGGGACATTTCGTTAAATGTCCCGCAAAATTTTTGGGGTTAATTGTGGATAGCACCGGAAAAAAGGGACATAGACCGGAAAAAAGGGACACTTCCGGTTGGAAAAGGGACAGTTCAGAGGAACGTCAAAACCCCCGCAAACCCTTGAAGAACAAGGCTTTCCGGGCCGCCCTCGCGCGCGCGCGCGAAAAAAACAAGAAAAAACAAGAAAAAAACCGGGGAGCGCCCGAGCCAAAGACCGGCAGCGTCGCCACTCCACCGCCCGAGACTTCGCGGGGGCGTGCCGCCCCCCCGTCCTGCGCTCCTCGGCCTTCGGCCTGCGGTGCTCGCGAAGTCGCCCCCCCTGTGGGAGGGCTGCGCCCTCCCCCCGCCTTCGGCGGCTCCCCCCACCCGGCGCCTTCGGCGCGGTCAGCAGGAAGAAGGGGCGGCAAAGCCCCTAGAACGCGCTAGGAGCCGTTTTTAGGGGTTGGGTAGGGGTAGGGTAGGGGTCGCGTGCGAAAACGCGCTGTAGGGCCTCTAGAGCGGCCCTGGAGGGCCGATAGCCTGTGCGAGAGGGGGCAGGACAAAGGGCGCAGCCCGCCAGGACTGCCCCCCGAGCCTCCCGGCGGCGAGGGCGGGGCGTGGGGCAGCGCCCCACAGGGCGGGCGTGGCAGATGGCCTAGGACTGGTCCCAGGCGTCGATGGTCAGCACCAGGTCAGGCGGGCAGGCGGCGAGGCGCTGCCGGTCGATCTGGATGTGCGAGGAGTCGATACGGCCCGTGACTTCATCGAGCAGCGGCCACACGTCAGCGGCGCGGGCTTCGTAGCGGTTCGGGTAGCCGTCGCTGCGCAGCTTCCGCGCCTTGCCAGCGGCCACCAGGTCATTGAGCCAGCGCAGGCCAGACAGACCGGCTTCCCAGCTTGCCAGGGTGTTGGCCTTGTCGATCATCACGCCGTCCGGCTGGCCCTCGGAAACGACGATCCACCAGCCCAGCATTACGGCCTCTTGGTGAGCGCGGGCGGTTCTACGGGTTCGCTGCCGTCCAACGCCGGATCAGTGGTCGGGGCGGGCAGGCCGAACAGGGCGCGATCATCGGCCCGCGTCAGCGTGGCATCCATCATTGCCAGGAGCTTGTCTTTCGGCCATTCCCCGCGCTCGACTTTGGCGAGGATGGCAGCGCCGACCAGGATTTTCCGGCGCGTGTCCTGCTGGCGTGTCAGCTTCGCTTGTGCGGCACGTTGGCGGGCGAGTATTTTCGCCTTGCGTGCCTTCTCCTGTTTGAGCTTGGCCTCCAGCGCCGCTATTCGTTCGTCGATGCTTGCCATGCGTCCCCCTTTGGCGTGTGAGATGGCCGCATTTTAGCCCGCCGTGCTGGGGGTGCGCAGGCGTAGAATACGCCGCAACACCCACCCGCAGCGAACAGCAAGGGCGCACTTATGCAAACTCCGTTTGCGTGCGGTCAGGGCTGCGCCCCGACACCCCGAGGAAACGCCGGTGGCGATCTACCACCTATCCGTCAAGACGATAAGCCGGTCTGCCGGTCGCAGTGCGACAGCGGCAGCGGCCTATCGTGCCGGGGTGAAAATCACCGACGAGCGCACCGGCGAGATTCACGACTACACCCGCAAGGGTGGAGTCGAATCCGCCGAGCTTGTCTTGCCTGCCGGTGCGCCAGAGTGGGCCGCCGACCGGGCGGCACTCTGGAACGCTGCCGAGCAGGCCGAGACCCGCAAGAACTCGACGGTGGCCCGCGAGTTCGAGA
>NZ_JBWQXA010000028.1:0-3545 GCF_056746695.1 Caldimonas hydrothermalis
GTTTGACGGTGCCGGCGATTTGCTCCATGGACGAGGCGGTTTGCTGCAGGCTGCTGGCGGCCTGCTCGGTGCGGCTGCTCAGGTCCTGGTTGCCTTGCGCAATCTCGGCGCTGGCCGTGGCGATGGATTCGGTGGAGGCGTGCACCTGGCCGACGATCTGACGCAAAGACTCCTGCATTTGGCGCAGCGCTTCGAGCAGCTGGGCGATTTCGTCGCGTCCCTGCGTGCTCACAGGGCGCGTCAGGTCGCCCGAGGCGATGGCGCCGGCCAGCGCGCGGGCTTCCACGATGGGTTTGCAAATGCTGTGCATGTTCAGCAAGGTCAGCGGCACGACCACCACCGTGGCCAGGACTACCGCCGCCCCGAACAGGAGGATGGTGAGCCGGGCGGCGTCCTGCGCGGCCTGGCCTGAGCGGGTGGCTTCGTCGTTGAGCTGCGCCACCAGGGTCTGGAAAGCCTTGTCCAGGTCGTTCAGCGCTGCATAGGCACGGAACATCACTTTGTCGGCCGTGGTGGCCGAGTCGTAGCCGCTGGCCTCGAGCTGGTTGGCCACGGGGGCAAAGGCCTTCTGGTAGTCCTCCATGTGTTTGCCGATGGCCTGCAGGAGTTCGGCATCGTTGCCGCTGGCCAGGGCGCGCAGCGCCCGTACCTGTTCGTTGACCTTGGCGGCGGTCTGCTTCCACAGCTCGTGGGTCTCGGACACGCGCGCGGGCTGCTCGTAGAAGATGATCATGTCCTTTTCGTAGCGGCGCAGGTGGGCCAGGCTTTGCCGCAGCTCAGAGACGAGGGCGGCCTTTGCATAGGCGTTGTCGATGAAGTGCTGGTTCATGGACTGCATGCGGAACATGCCGACCAGACCCGCGCCGCCCACGATGGCCAGCAGGGTCAGCACCACGGCGATCGCGCCGACCATGCGCGTGCGGATGGTGAAATGCCGCATCAGGTTCATCACTTGCATGGAAGTCTCCGCAGAAATCAGTCGGTCAGGCCCATGGCCGGGTCGGCCATCAGCTTTTCGATGTCGAGCAGGATCAGCATGCGCTCGGCGATGTTGGCCAGGCCGACGATGCAGCCGGCGTCCACCACGGAGTTCATCTCAGGAGCCGACCGGATGCTGTCGGGGGCGATCTCCAGCACGTCGCTGACCGCGTCGACCACCGCACCGACGACACGACCGGCCACGTGCAGCACGACGACCACGGTGAAGTCGTTGTATTCGCATTGGGCGGTGGCAAAGCGGATGCGCAGGTCCACGATGGGCACGATCACGCCGCGCAGGTTCACCACCCCCTTGATGTGCGGGGGCGCATTGGCAATGCGGGTGGGCGCCTCGTAGGAGCGGATCTCCTGCACGCGAAGGATGTCGATGCCGTATTCCTCGCCCCCCAGTCGGAAGGTGAGGTATTCGCGGGGGCGGACATGCGGGTCGATGAAGGCTTCGTTGGCACCCATGGTGGTCACTCTTCGGTCGATGGACAATGATTCGGCGGGAAGCGCCCCGGGCGCGGCCCGGGTCCTTCTCGGGTTTATCGGCGGTGCGCGAGGGCGCTTGAGGGCAACATCAGGCCGTTGCCGTCGATGCGGCTTCCAGGCGGAACTGCGACACGAGCTGCGCCAGGCGCTGGGCCTGTTCACGCAGGCTCTCGGCAGCGGCGGCCGATTGTTCGACCAGCGCGGCGTTTTGCTGGGTCATCTGGTCCAGGTGCGTGACGGCCTGGTTGATCTGGCCGATGCCAGAGCTCTGTTCCTGGGTGGAGGCGGAGATGTCGCCGATCATGTCGGTGACACGCCGCACGGCCGCCACGATCTCCTGCATGGAGGCCCCGGCATCGGCCACCAGACGCGAGCCGCCTTCGACCTTGTCGACCGAGGCGCCGATGAGCGCCTTGATCTCCTTGGCCGCTTCGGCCGAACGTTGGGCGAGGTTGCGCACCTCGCCGGCGACGACGGCAAAGCCGCGGCCATGTTCACCGGCGCGGGCCGACTCGACGGCGGCATTGAGCGCCAGGATGTTGGTCTGGAAGGCAATCCCATCGATGACGCCGATGATGTCGGCGATTTTCTTGGACGAGGCATTGATCTCGTCCATGGTGGCGACGACCTGGGAGACGACGGTGCCGCCGCGCTGCGCCGCTTCGGCGGCACTGCGGGCCAGTTGGCTGGCCTGCTGGGCGCTCTCGGCGCTTTGGCCGACGGTGCCCGTGAGCTGTTCCATCGACGAGGCGGTCTGCTGCAGGCTGGAGGCAGCCTGCTCGGTGCGCGCGCTCAGGTCGTGGTTGCCCTGGGCGATCTCGCTGCTGGCGGTGTTGATGTTCTCGGTGGCCAGGTGCAGTTGGGACACCATGCGGCGCAGCGAGGCCTGCATCTCGGCCAGCGCAGCCTGCAGCTCACCGGCTTCGCCGCCGGCCGTCACCTCGACGTTCGACGACAGGTCACCGGCTGCGATCGCGTGGGCGTGGTGGACGACGCTGGCGATGGGGCGGGAGATCGACCGGCTCAACCACCATCCGAAGACGGCCGCGAACGCCAGACTGGCCAGGACCAGGGCCACGGAGACGAAAGCGGCCGAACGTGTGTCGGCCTGGGCGGCGGCGAAGGCCTGGCGGGCCCGCTCCTGGATGGACCGCTGCAGCCCGTCGATGCCTTCGATGTAGGCCTTGCGGGTCTTCTCGAAGTCGCCGTCGAGCAACTGCTCCAGTGCGAAGTAGTCGCCGCTGTCGCGCAGTTCCCGGATCCGCGGGCCATAGGCGAGGATGGACTTGCGCAAGGTCTCGATCTGCCCGTATTGGGCGCTCAAGGCCGAGTCGTCGATCGCGGCCTGGATCTGCTGCTGCAGCGCGTCGATGCGCTGGGAGTCGGCGGTGTAGTCTTTCATGAGCTGGTCAGGGAAGTCGCCGGTGCCCAGACGCGAATGTGTGACGATGCGCAGCACGTTGATCTCGACGAGCGACTTCCACTGCCCGACCACCTGCATGAGGGCCGTCTCGCGTTCGGTCAGGCGTTCGATCACTGCCGTGGTGTCGCTGAGCTTCTTCACGCTGTAGCTGCTCACGCCGATCATCAGCAGCATCAGCAGCCCCAAGGCCACTGCCAGGCGGGTGGCGATCCGGGTGTGGGCCAAGGCATGCAGAAAGCTCATGAGTGTGTCTCCTCGCGTGTTCGTCAATGTCTTAGAAGGTTTCCCAGTCGTCGTCGGACAGCTTGGGCGAAGGCTGGACGGCCTTGGGCGACGGTGCCGGGGCCACGGCGGCAGCACGGCGTGCTTGCGGGGTCGGCGCGGGGGCGGCCGGGGCCGGCGAGGTTTTCGCTTTGCGGATCACCGCATCGGCCAGGGAGGCCGCTTGCGCGACGGCAGGGGGGGAGGCTGGTGCCGGATCGACAGCGCCTGGCGCCTCACGGCCGATCTGGAACGCAGCGACCACCTGAGCCAGTCGCTGTGCCTGTTCGCGCAGGGACTCGGCGGCGGCGGCGGACTGCTCGACCAGGGCGGCGTTTTGCTGGGTCATCTGGTCGAGCTGGCCGACGGCTGCGTTGATCTGGCCGAT
>NZ_JBWQXA010000029.1:0-2315 GCF_056746695.1 Caldimonas hydrothermalis
CTGGCTGCGCAGCAGGCGCTGGACATCCAAAGCGCGGCGGCCCACCTGGACGCCACGGCGGCGCGCAGCCTCACCCTGGCCACCGCCGGCGGCGCACGCATCACCCTGAGCGCCCAGGGCCTGCAGGTGCACTGCCCGGGCACCTTGCGCATCCAGGCCGCGCAGATCCGCATGCTCGGGGCAAAGCGGGTGCAGCCCTTGATGCCAGCGATGCCCAGGACGCTGTGCGTCGAATGCCTCAAACGCTCCCTGGACGCAGCGCCGGCCTTCACGAGGATGGAATGAACGGATACATCGATGCCTTCGAGCCGGGCTGGCTGGAGGGGCTCGACCAACTGGCCCAGACCGTCCCGGCAGGCCTGCAATGCCTGTTGATCCTGGACGGCGCCTTTGTGCCGAGTTTGGCCGCCCGTCTGCGGGCCTGTGGCGCCCATCCTCAGGTGGTGTTCGAGCGTTGGCCCGGGGTCGGGCCCGATGTGTTGGACCTGTCGCCCTGTGTCGTGGCCCATCGTCCGAAACAGCCCGATTGGCGAGCCTTCTTGGATCTTTGCAACACCCGGCCCATGGTGACGGCGCTGACCACCCCGGAGACAGCCACGCAGCTCGCGGACCGGCTGGCACGATGGTCCATCGTCAACGCGGCGGGCACGACATTTCATCTGCGCTGGGCCGATACACGCCGTTTACCGGCGATTGCGAACGCCTTGCGCCCTGAGCAATTGGCCGAGCTGATCGGAGCGGCCCGCCAGTGGCAGTGCATCGGGCGCGATGGCCGCTGGCACCGTCTGCCCGTGCCCCCGGAGGGCACACACCCGACGGCCACCGAGGACTGGGCCGACCCGGTCCTGGACGAGGCGCAGTGCGCTGCGCTGGTGCACGACAGTGAAGCTGACGAGATGCTGGCATTGCTGGCGCGGGACCTCGGTGAGCTGTGGCAAACCACGCGGCCCTCGTGGCGGCATGCGCAGGCATGCCGTGCCTTGCAAAGTGCCGATCAGCGCGAGGTGCGGGATCTCCCCGGCCGCCTGAGCCGGGTGCGCGAGGCCCTGATGAAGCCCGGCGACAGGGTACTGACTGGAGGATGAAGAGCCGATGAAGCGGGAAGTGAAAGCTGCAAGCGGGTGGCTGTTGCCGAGGCTGCTGTGGCTGTGCGCCGTGCTGCTGAGCGGCTGCGCAGGGGCGGTGCGCGCCGATCGCGATGCGGTGGCGGTGACGGCGGTGAACTACACGGGGCGGGAATTGAACGCGGTGCTGTTCATCGATCCGCAAAACGATCAAAAAGTGGCGGGCGGCCCCGGGGTGGACCCTTACAGCGGCAATGGTGCGATGTGCTGCTACGCGCTGCCGAGGCGGTGGCGGCCGGGCATCCAGGTGAAGCTGCGCTACGACTGGTGGACGGGTTCGTCGTATGACCGACGCTACGAGACGATCGTGCGGGAGCTGCCGCCGTATCCGACGGACGAACCGGGGGTGTTGTGGGCCTTGTTCTATGAGGACGGCAGCGTCGAAGTGCTGGCCAGCGCGGTGGACCCGGGGCATCCGCAATGGCCGGGCAAGCTCAACCACTGGCCAATTCCGAGCCGGGAGCACAGGCTCAAGCTGTGGCAGATGGAGTATGACCGGGTGGCGGCAGGGATCTCTTACTACGAAGAGCTGATCAAAGGCCCCTCTGGGAAACGGTTGGAAGAGATCTGGGCGCACCTTCAACGGTACTCGCCAAACGACTTGAAAGGATTCTCAGACTCCAACGACCCTCGATTCAGCCAAGCCATCCGGGAGGACGCTGAACGGTCGCTGCGCACGATACGTGCGTGGCTTGAGCAATTGGAGAAAAACAAGCCATGACTTCGGCCGTGAAATTGGCGCCCGCGGTGCCGCAGACCTATGACGATCCCGCCAACTACGAGCGATTTTTCACCGAAGAAGAACGGCTCAGAACTATTCAAAACAAGTTCGTCATCCCCCGCGAAACCCCCGCCATCGGCCAACCTGGCCGTTCGTGCGAGACGAACCTGTTCTTCGGATTTTTCTTCGATGGCACGCGCAACCACTACGGGCTGAGCGAGCAGCGCGGCGACCACACGCATTCGAACGTGGCGCGCTTGTTCGAGGCCTACCCGGGGCAGACGATCGCCCCGCGCTCGGCGATCACGGCGCGGGCACTGTGGCCCAACGAGGCGGCGTATCCGAACTACTTTCGCGTCTATCTGCCCGGCGTGGGCACGCCCTTCGAGGAGATCGACGACAGCGGTGCAGGCCTGGACGAGAAGCTGGGCTCGGCCTTTGCACGCTGGGGCGAGCGGCGCATCCTGTGG